>JAIEPX010000004.1 GCA_019748175.1 Gammaproteobacteria bacterium | reverse complement strand
GAATGACCTAAAGTCTATTAAGGATTGGCATGAGCGAATTGATAATAAGGCCCTGCTTCTGTATGAACTTAGCCCATCGTTGCCAGAGGATCTTGTGGGTATTATTTTTGAATCGGCAGTTATTAGGAAGAAATTGGATACAGCAAGAACGTTGTTGGATAGGGCTGGCCTCAGTGATTTAACTAAAGATGATTTATTGCATCGGTCGATTAGGAATTCATTTGTCATACCAGATTGTTGGGCACTGTTAATGTTGAAAAAGAATTTCCGCGTCACGGCTGCTAATCTAGAAAAAGCCGCTAGTTACTGTAAAATGGATGTTCTTTTAAAGATGCTTGAGGTTATTCAAAAAGAGAAATATTCAACCGCGGAGTATCAAAAAAGTTTCTTCTGTGTGGTTAGCTACTGTTTTCATTTTCAGGAAAGTAAAAAAATGAAGGTCATAAAAAAATTAATTGACATTGTTGGGTCTTCGATGATAAGAAATTACGCCCTGATTTATTTGTCAAACTGCTTAACAAAAACAAAAAGTTACAAAGATCATTCTGAAGATTTTCCCAATATAAACCGATATATTGAAGAGAATAAAATAAGTGAAAACGTTAGCTATTTCTACATAGAAAATTACCGTGATTCCATTGAGGCCCATAAAATAATGCTACAGGAACTCAACGAATATTTTATTAACGTTAATAGTCCATCTAGGAAGCAAATCATCAATGAAACCTATCATAAAATGATGAAATTAATTGGAGGCATGATTAAGGCAGATCAGCTCTATACTGGTCACGTATGGCGTGCTAATATTAGTGAGTCAAATCGAGTGCTTTATCGTTGGTTACAAGAGCTCGATCAAACTCTGATAAATATTGATGATGGTAAGCATTTCTTGGGCGGTATTTATTCGTGTACTGATGAATACGCCCCTCCATTTTATATTTCTCACTCCTACTAAAAGTATCCTTTCGACTATTACTGATTTATGCTCTAGAAATAATTAAATTAACTAACGGCAGTCTTTCTAACTTTAAGAGAAAGAAATATGATGGGTAGTAAAATAGAAATGATCAATCCCGTAGTCATTATTAAGTGAAATATAAAAACTTCGTGACCTCCGAGGTTTTTAGGGGGTATGAATCCTATTCCTAATGATAAGACGGAAGTTAGTATGCCAAGTCCCATAATTGTCCATATCCCCATTTTTCCACCCGGTATCAGAAATCCAGTTGATTCAGTTGGCAAATAGCGTAAGCGGATCGCAGAGATGAATAGTGTGACGTAATAAATTAGTGTAATTTGAGAAGCCAGATCTAATAGCAACCAAAAGGTATTGCTAATCTCAGAAAACAGCAGAAAAATACCCGTTGCTAGTGTAAAAACGATCGCTTCAAAAATTAACACCCCAACAGGTGCTTCTGCTTTGTTGGTAATTTGTAAAAAGCGCGCGACCTTATTATGTTGAGCGGCAACAGCAATTCCTCTAGTCGAGCCAAGCATCCAAGCGGCTAGACTGCCCATGTTGCCTAGAAAGACTAAAAATAAAATTGGAACAATAAAAGCTGATATACCTGATTGATTAAAAAATAACACGAGTGCATCAAGTAGGCCGGTCAAGACGCTTAATTGATTTTTTGGAATGATCATGGCGATTGCCAATGCAGAAAAAAGTAATAATGTTAATGTTATGATGCTGGATCTTAATAAGCTTAAAGGATAATCTCGAGAAGGATTAACTACATTTCCCGCATGCACGCTTGTCAATTCTATGCCAAACATTGTGATAACTATGGAAATTAAATAGCCAAGATTATCAAGATGAAGAAGATTAGGAATGATAGGTGTTGTATGCGTTGAAACGGCCAGTGTTTTATGGGTTATTAACCAATAACCTCCGCAGCTAATGATAAATATCATGGGAATAATAATTCCGAGCACACTACACCAGGTGCTCACTTTAGTTGAAATACGAACTCCGGCGCAATTTAAGGCGGTGAAACTCCAGAATAATACTAGGCTAAATCCCATTACAAATATTTTATTTTGAGCCAGAAGTGGATTAAAAAGATACGCGAAATTGGCGGCTATCAATGAGAAAATTGAAGGATACCAAAGTAAATTGGCTATCCAAAAAAGGGTGACAGTAAAAAATCCCACTTTGGGACCAAATGCTTTCTCACACCATATATACGCGCCACCGGTTTGAGGATGAGTGGTTGCCAGCTCTGCTGTCATCAAAACGCAAGGCAAATAAAAGAATAAGAAGGCTAATAAAAATAAAAAAGGGAGAGATAGGCCATACAACGCATTGGCTGGCAATATTTGCATATTACCCACAATAGCAATTTGAAGTAAGGCCAAAGCGCCTTTATTTAGAAATCGAGATTCCATGTTTATCCATTCCAGCAAAATGATCTTGAGGAGAGTATCGAGGAGGATGTGAGCTGCTATCTGATGAGTCATCTCCCCGCCCTTTACTTGCAAGCTCCTCAAGAAGCTTAAATCCTAGTGAATCATCTTCAGAGCTCATAATCGCACGTCGAGTTGATTGAGTGAATTCAACAACCTTTTGTGATGGGACACCGAAATCCGAGGGCTCAGAAGATTCATCTTGTGAATACTGATGGTTTCCAGTTGATATTGTATCTTTTTTAATCTCTTGCTGTTTTTTGGGTGAGGTAGGGGATTGCTGCAATGTGGAATTATCATCAATCTTAGTGGTTTCAATTTCTCGCTGAAAAAATTCTACGAGATTTGTGAAGAGCCCTCTTCCCTTCCAAGTAACCCAAAGATTGCTCAGTCCATCAGCAACTTGACTTAGAGCTGGTGCGATAAAAGCTGAGATAGCTCCAATGAAACTAAACTGAATGATAAAGCTAGTAGACAGTTTAACGCCGAATAAATAAGTGGCCGCATTTGAAATAACTGATCCAAACGTTACTAAAAGGAATTGACCTAATGTAGCGTAGGTACTTTGTATTAACACTATTAATGCATGGCCCAGTGAGAATGAATTCAGTACGCTAGTCAATTTTGCCACAACAACAAGCATTAACCGAGCAATATCAATGGAGTATGCAGATAAAGCCCCAAAAATAAGGGGGAAAATAATGGACCATGCGGTAATTGTGATCGATAAACTAAGGCATAATCCGATGGTACCCATTAATAGACTGATGATAAATGTCGTAGGTTGCCCGAATACAGAGATTTGCAACATTCGACCATAACGAAACGCCATTTTCACGCTTTTTAATGGCGAAGTGATCGCTCGTCCGATGATAGCGGTGCTTCTAAAAACAAAATAAGCAAATACTATAGAGTTGATTCCAATTACCATCAAAAATTTGTATAAGTAGTACAGCCCGTTTGTTGTCTTGCTCGGTTTGGAGCTTCCAATAAATTTATGATATTTAGTATCCAAAAATTTGAGAAACATCCACGCAAAAGCGTGAGCGCTAAATCGTTTGGCGACTAAGGGAAAAAATTCGCTAAAGAGTTTATTGCAATTAAGAAAAATTTTGGGCAGTAAGGTTAGTAACTTAATAGGAAGTATGAGTGGGATTTTTACACATAGTAAAATCCATTGTAAAATTTGTTTATCGGTTGAAATCACTGAAGGAGAGTCCCATCCACCGATCATATTTTTTAGAAGTTGTGATGGCCAGATAGTATAGAATGTTTCTATTTCTTTATCATTAAAATAGGTTGAGTGATATTCATATTCGGAATTATAGTGTATTTCAGTTTTAACTTTGCGTGATGGAAGTCCAAAAAAGATGATAATACGATCTAGGGTTTCGCTGTGCTCGATTTCTTTTCTTACGGATTCATGAATGAGATCAATATTAGATGCTGGATATGATTCAAGAGAATCTAGAGTCAGCTCTATCTCTGAAGGTAGTCTCTCAGTACGATGATTAGATCTGGTAGGAGTAGTAGACTTTAAGTGCTCACTAAATTGAGAGCTTGGCGCCCATTCTTCAGAGTCCGTAATAATGGTATCTAGAACTGGAACAATTTCGTCTGTATTGACGTCATAGCCATCAGCTTCATAACTCTCATCAAAAGCCGCAGTAAAATACCAGCTTATACCACCAAGTTTCTCGAAATTACGTTTGTAATTAGTATGTGACTGAATATACAAAGCGTTAGTGAGGTCTCGAGGTATTAGGTGTAATAACCATTCAATGCTATCAAGGCTTGATGGGTCTTCCGCAACACGCATTAAAGTCTTTTTTAATTTTTCAGTCGATTCGCTACGAAAATTCATTGTTCAGTACCATTATTGATCTATTTTCGGAAACAGTGCCACTAATCCAAGTTTATTGGATTGTTGATTATTTTTTTTCCATAAGCAGGTCATGCGTGCATAGTTATCCAAATCTGCTGAAACTAAACAGGCTAATTCACCCTGTTGACCTTTCAAGTGAAGGACATATCCTTCGCCAGGTGAAGCATGCTTAAATTGCCCATCCCATCTTCGTATCATTTTAGCGTTCACTTTTTCAATCGCACTAAACGTTTTATTCTTCAATGCTTTAATTTCAATTTGGCTTGAATATGTGCGTTCGGAATCGGGCAGGCGCCCAATAACAGTGTATTGTCCAGGAATAATATTTTTAAGAGAGCAATCATCGCATTCTTTTGCTTGCGCAGTGACAATATATAAACTCAGTAATAGAATGATAATTCGTTTCATTGTGAATGGATCCTTATAAAAAATTCAAGAGAGTGTGCTCCACGCTTTGCATGATAAGGCTGACTTTTGTTCTTGCTGATTATGAAGGGCAATGATTTCAGCAATTTTTTCGCTATTTCTTTTTTCAATCGCTTTGAAAATTATCTCGTAGTTTTTCCAGTGTTTCATCAGATCTGTTTTTCGTTCCGATATTGAAGGGTACTGAATTCTATACACGCTCGGAATGAGATCTTCAATTAACTCTTCTAGTAAGTTATTTTTTGCGATAGAAAAGCTCGCTCGAATAAACTCAATGGTTTCTTTAAAATAGGGGAGATGTTTACCTTTTTCTGCATTATGTTTCATCGAGAGTAAAATATCTCTTAAAGGTTCAAGAGTTGAATCTTTCCATCGTGCTGCAACTTCTTGACCGAGTAATGTATAGAGGATACTGATGACATCATACAATTCGGTTATCTCAGAAGCTGTAATTTTTTTTACAATCGCACCTCTTCGAGGTAATAACGTAATGAGTCGTTGTTTTTGTAAAATTAACAAGGCCTCGCGTACAGGCCCGCGACTGATACCAAGTTCTTCTGCGATTTTTTCTTCCATGATGCGACTGCCGGGAGCGAAATCACCCTGAATGATTTTATCAGCAATCCATTTGCTGGCTTGAACACTTAAATTATCATGAAGTTGAATTTTCACTAGCCGATCTCTAAAGTCATTAAGACATCCTGAATAATGTGAAGCCAGTGTATCATCACGCAGTAGATTGTAAATAGTTAACAATAGGTAACAACAATAATAAGTTATTTTCAATTAGGTCAATGGGTTATGGTGAGATGGCATGGGCTTGAGTACGAAAGAGGAGGGCTATCGTATTAATATTGCTGATTGTTGACAATCGACAATATTAAAGATAGGCTTGAGTCTGATCTGTCTGGTAGGAAAAGAAAGATCTTGTTGTACTGGTATCCAGATTGATCATTTGAGCTTTGTTAAAACGAACAAAACTTTTCTATCGTAGACTTAAAATACAGTGAAAAGTTTAAAAACGGAGATAATTAATGAAAAAGAAAGTTTTTTTATTCTTGCTAGCATCAACTATAGCATCGTCGGCAGCATATGCACGCGAAGAATTTTATGCGGAAATAGACGGAGGCTATGATAAAAGCCTCGCTAAGGGTCCTTCTGATTATGCCAATATGCGCTTAGGTGTTGGAACACATTTATTCAAGTCAGAAAAGTCCAAAAACTATTTCGGAGTTGAAGGGCATTTAGGCACAAATTTGACAGGTTCAGTGTGGGGGCGTCACAACACCCCATTCTCTGTCGATTCGTTTAATTATTACACGGCAGATATTGCAGGGTTGATTGGATATGAAACTAATAATCATACCGATATCGCGCTGAAATTAGGGATTCGATGTGACGCCTATGATCACGAAGTAGGTACGCATGCGATGATTGTCCCTCAAATTGGTATTGGTCTGGGTATTCCTGTGGCTGACCAATTAAAACTCACAACGGAAGTTAACTATCGTTTTGTTGGTACTTCCGCTAATGTAGGTCTACGTTATACTTTCTAAATCAATATGGGGTCGAGTGTTGAATCCTCGATCCCTTCTTAGCAGTTGCAATTTAGATGGGTTATCAAGATAATACAATTCAAATACTCCTTTAACAGCAAATCAATCTCCAAGGGAATGTTCGAGAAAGATGAAGAAAACGCTAGGCCGTTACATTGTTGCGACACCAGAGACGATAAAATCTCTTATCGAACAAGGTGTGTTCCCAACAGAATTAGAAGCCTATGTATCACCAAGAGCCATTAGATTATTTAATATTCATACCGATCCATCAATCGAGAGTCATACGGTTAAAGAGCAAACATTTTTAGTGGAGGTTGTTCTCGAGTTAGATGTAAATGATCCTCTAACAGAGATACATGAGCAGTCTCAGTATAGCTGCGTGAGTAAAATAGAGCCTAAACATGTTAAATGTATCTATACATTTTCAGAAAAAGGGAAGAGGCTGTTAGTCAATAAATTAGGTAAAAGTTGTAATATTCCTCTCATTATTGATGCTTCAAAGTTTGCAATGCACACTGCTCGTACAGTCACTGAAGCTGCAGGATGTACTAACGGAGCAGTAAAACGTGAAACGCCAGATCAAAAAGAAGCAGATGAGAGTATGGCTGTTGGTAGTTATGCTGGTATTTTAAAAAGACTAAAGCCTGAGCCAGGTATAGTAAAAGAAGAAGAGGCAATATCTACACAGCCTGATATAAGGTATGCTGATAATTTATCCAGATTGTCGAGTACTGAAGAGCATAAAGCATTTCTGAAATATGCTTTTGATAAGGCAAAAAAAACAATATTGCTAACAAGTTATGCACTCAGTAGTGAATGTTTTGAGCTTTTAGATGTTTATAGTCTCATCATTCAAGCACGAAAACGTGGGGTCGCAATTTATATTTATTATTCAGATCAAAAAGCAATAGAAGAAGAGGTGTTCGAATTTCTTAAGCACTATGGTGTTAAAGTGGATCAAATGTTTACTCATAGTAAGATTCTTATTGTTGATGAGATAATTACTACTATAGGATCATTTAATTGGTTATCGGGTGTTACAAAAGCCTACCCAAATGCTTGTGATGGAACAGTCGTACTGCAATCTCATCAGGCTTGTGGTGAATTAAAAGATGATCTATGGAATCATATTAAACGTTATAGACATTTTCAATTTGAAAATACAACGATGATCAATAGATTTAACGAGGACGATTATAATTTTTCTGCTATAGAATATCCAGTAAACTCTAGTTCAAATTTAATTTATTTTCCCACACTTGATCAGCAGAGAGGTTATTTAATTGATTCGCTTGAAGCTGCCCAAGAAAGTATCGTTATCTGTTCACCGTTCATATCGACTCGAGGCGAGTTCATAAATGATTTTGATCAGAAGACTTTGACAACGCTGTCAGGTCGAGGAGTGCAGGTTATTTTTGTGTGTGATGCTAATAATAAGAATATTGAGGATTTTATCAACTTTATCAATACTCTTGAGTCACCCTATATTCATGTGGTGTTAACTACGAATTTCCACCTCAAAACAATCATCGTAGATGAAAAAGAAATTTCGGAGGGCTCCTTTAATTGGCTATCGGCTGTTCGAGATGAAGAAAGTGGCTATCATAATCATGAAGCTGTCGTGGTTGTAACCGGTGAAAAAGCTTTACCCCTTATTGGGCACTTTCACAGTTCGCCGGTGGGCCAAGCAATTGCAACTTATTTTGATCAATTATCGAGTGAAGACGAGCAGCTTGATGATGAAGCAGAGGAGCATGAAGAGGAGAGTAGTTCAATTTACTACTCATATTAATTCTAAATCTATTCATTAAGGAATCTAAAAAATGCTGTCATTGGAAGAATTATTTTTTGAGCATGAGTATGCTCCTCATAAAGCAGCTACTGTTGAAGCAAAGAACGAACAAGAGGTAGTAATTTTAGGTCATTTGCGCAGCAAGAAACTACTAGAGGCCTTCCAATTATTAGCGCTAGTGACTGAAAGTGATCGTTTGTATGAGTTGGCCCATGAAGCATTAGAAATTTCAGAATCTTTACGTGATGCAGAAATGATAAAGCAACTTGCTGAGTTACAATTCTCTAAGCGCAATAAAAGAGATTTTTATGTTTTAGCAGTGAGTGCGCTGCTCAGATTAAATCCTGATTCTGCAGTATCATTCGTACTATTCACAAAATTGCCTGAAGATGAAGCCGATTGTGGTTGGAAATTACTCGAAAGACACTATAGAAAACAGAATGACTTGAAGAAACTTGAGGTTATATACGACCATTTAACGCAGGATAGTAATAAAATATCATTAGCTGAATATTTTCTCGAATCTCATGAGATGGTCAAGAATTGGCAATCATGGATAATGTGGTTTGGAAAATATTCTAGCTTGAAAAGAGCTAGTTCGATTATTTATTTTAGAGGCAAAGCTGTTGAACTGCTTACAACTCAAGCTGATGTTAAGGTTGTATTTGATGTGCTCAGCCGAGCATTGCTAGAGAATGCTAAGCAAGATTTTCTCCAACATCTGTATTTTTATTGGATTAAGAGCCAAGAATTTTTACGTTGTGAGAAAATAGAACAGCATTTACCTCAAGAACTCTCTTGGTTGATGCAAGTAAGAGAACTTGTGACGGCAGGAAAGAACTTTGGCGTACTGACAAAGATTTCGTATACCGAACAAGTCTGGATCATTCCCATTGCTGTCACTCAATTGATTAGAACTACGGATGCGCAAGTGCCACTCATACCAGTGTTAGTATCTACAGCGAATCTGATCCCGGCATGTCGAGATCAAATATTAGAGACTGCTTCTCAGCAGTATATAGAATTGGAACGTTTTGATGATGTTATTTGCCTGTTATCACATTTGAGCCAGCATTACGTAGAAAAAACAATCGGATCTATGGTCTTAACGGGAAAATTGACTGAAGCTCAACAAGCTAAGGTTATAGTCAAAGTTAATTTTGATGGTTTTATGTGGGACAGAATCAAAGCATCATTTTCACCATTGTTGATCGAAAATGAGCAACGTCGTCGTACAGAAGAATCATATCAACAATTTCGGAAAGAATATCTTGCTCAGAAAAATGTGGGTAAAAAAGATAAAAGAAAATTTAATGAAATTTGTAGTAAATTATACACTTTGATCCGACATAAGCTTAATGATCAAGCATTAGAACTATGTACTGTATTGGCGCCTTCTGATAAGCGAGATGGCTATGTTGAAAGTTTGATACAGGCTAACGTATCAGTAGAACCTGTAAACTTCGATAATTGTATTAAGGCCGCCCATCTCTACCGTGATAAGACAGTTGGGGCTTCATGGAAGAATTTTTTCGGAGCAGTTCGTCGAGGCAATAACCGAGAAATAATACAACTCGCCTTAAAATGTCCATTTAAAGAGTTTGCAAGCTCTTTTGTTTGTAATGCAGTGCTTCAGATATTAGATGTAAAGGACTGTAGTGAGCCTATCGACTTTCTTCGAAATTCAGGGTTTTTAGCTTCAAAATGGGATACACATCAAATCAAAGAAAAAATTGTGGAGGGTTTGTTTAAGCTATTTGGAGATGATACCACAAAACTAATAAATAGAATAAAAAGCTGGAAAAAGAGCGGTATTACAGGACTGGAGATTTTTATTTGTTCAGTTTTTTTAGAGAAGAATCAACTGGGGAATGCAGTAAAACTACTAAATTCTTGTCTTACAGAGTCGGTTGATGAAAAATTCGAGAAAGACCCGTGTTTTAGTCAGGTTAAAAGTTATTTAGGTTCAACTAAGCCAGCCAAAGAAATGTTTGCTACCGTAAACATGCTAGTCAATAAACCAGCGCGTCAATGTCTTTTAAGAGTAATATGTAAGGCAACTAGTCAATTAGAGCCTGAAAAAGCCCTCGATATTATACGAGCATGTCCTGATAAAGACTTGAAGTGCGAGTTTTGCGAGTCCTTATTAGAATCATTTCTAGTTTCTTCAGAATATGAGTTAGCAAATAACACAATGGCATGTTTACCTTCTGAGTCTCAACAATATTGGCGGCCTATTATACTTGGTATTAGTAAGGCTCAGTTTAGAGTTGTATTAAGCCATTGGTGCAGAACAGGTCGATTTGTTCGAGGCTTAGTTGATGTGGTCGTCAATAATTGGCTCAGAGATTTAAAGCACAACGATGTGTTAGTAGAATTTTCTAGGTTTTATCAAATACAAGAGGATTTATCTCGGAATAGACCCTTAGTTGGGGATGCCGATTTGGATGATTCGATTAAACGCTACCGTGCTAAAGATAATTGTAATCGAGTTTTAAACTTAATATCACTGCACTGGTGTAGTGTATGTCTTGAATCAAATCAATCTACTATTACTGAGGTTATTGCAGGACTAAGAGTTATATTGCCTTGGTATGTCATTGCTGGTCAATGTTATGAATTGCTGGATAAAGCCAAAAAAAGAGTTTTCGAGTTAGCGAAAAGCTTTAGTGATATTGAAAATTTTTTTCTTTTGCTAATCGAACATGGGAGGCTTGAAGGAAAAGATATTTTTGCCATAGAGAGTCAATGGTTAAGCTCGGAGTCTTTTGGGGAAATAGGAAGTCTTATTCATTTTGTAAAAAATAATAAGATAGAAAATCTTGGCGTCGGTTCAAGGTATTATAACTTAGAAAATTGGGAAAGAGCTGTTCGTGAACGATTTCTCAAAGAACATATCGACAGAAAAATGTTTCAAGAAGTAGCGCGTTTTTTACCCGATGATATGTCTTTTTCAGAGCGACGTTTATTGATGGATTGTATCGAGCAACATCTTCAAGCTTTAGCCCTTCCTAGAGTGCAATGTCTTATCGATAAACTAAAGATCAATCTAACTGAAGATGATGCTCTTCGATTAGTGAATTACTTGCTGAATGCAAATTATATCGTAGAAGGTCAAGAATTGTTTCAGCGACATGTTAAAACTCCCACACAAGTTCATGCTTTGGGCAAAAAAGTAGTGGAGTGTTACTGGAAAAAACTAACGGTTTTATTAAATCCAGACGGTGCTATTACTGTAAAGTTTATTTGTGATTCTTATACTAAAATCGCTCAGTTAAAATTAGCTCTCAAAGAGGGTAATAACAATGAGGCTATACGCTTGCAGACAGAGATTGTTCAAGACATGCGACGCCTACCTGAAATTGGTTTTAACGCATATTGCAAAAGACAATATCCCAATGCAAATTTTAAATTTCTTTATTTTCCCATGGTGCCTTCAACAGAGGCTAGAGCTCCCCGAGTTCGCTTACAAGAATTATTAAGAGGTAGTGGATTAGCAGATTTACAGAGAGATAATCCTGATATGTTTGATTTTCTACTCAATATACAACCCGCCACGAATCCAAGACAGGTGTGGCTCGAAACTCTTTTTCCGATGAGTAACGTTATCAAACATGATAGTAATATCACGCTCGACAAAGTGTCGTTTGATTTTTTAACTGATCTTGCGAATGGTGTAACGCTCATTTTGCTTAAATTATCAAATCCCTTATTACCCGTTCTAGAGCTTGAGCGATATAAACCCTCCGCATTTATTGATATGGATCAATTAACGAATGAATTAGGTCATCAATCGGACCTTACTCAGTAGTGTTTATCCAAGAGAGGGGAGGCCAGGTGAGGGGCTTACGATTGTTATGGCTTTTGGCTTACGTGGGTGGTAGATGCGATCCTACCCTTCCAATATACAAATAACCATGTTAACCTACCGGCCTTGTTGAAGAACACATGGAAGGATTCACGGATATGATAACAGTACCTGCTTATAATTTGAGCTCTACGCTTAATTATGATGTTAACCTGATAGACTTTCTGGGAACGAATATCGTTGTCTATTTTTACCCTAAAGATAATACTCCGGGTTGTATCAATGAAGCTGAAAATTTTCGAGATAGTTTCTCGGAATTCACTCGATTGAACTGCACAGTATTTGGGGTGTCACGAGATTCAGTAGAATCACACCACAATTTTAAGAAAATGCTCGATCTGCCTTTTGAGCTAATCTCTGATAGAAACGAAAGGCTATGTAAACACTTTCGTGTTATTCAGGAGAAGCATTGGTTCGACATTCCCTATGACAGCATTGTTAGAAGCACCTTTCTGATCAACACTCGAGGTGAAGTTGTCAAAGAATGGCGTGATCTGAAAGTAGAGGGTCACGTTGCGAATGTCCTCAACGAACTCCGAAAGATCGATAAAAATGATGACAATAATGAAGTTGGCCGAGTGCTTCGGACCGCATCAATCATTAATCGAGTTAATGCGGTCCTGTAAAGGAGCCAAGTCTACGATTGCTACATTCTTTACTTGAAGAAATAAGATTGCTAGTTTAACGTTAATAGATCATAGCAGTCGTAGACTTGAAATCTCTTTTGGAGGCTTTTTATGTTGTTCACTATCTGGCTTTCACCTGCGCAACCTTCTTTATTGTCTCTTCAGGGGCAGATAAATCACTGGGCGAATCTCTATGAAGCTCCCGTATTTATGCCGCACATGACTGTTTTTGTGGGGAGCAGTGACAATGTAGACAACCTGAAAGAAGTATTCACTAAAACGGTAACAAATTTTACACCACTACAAGCCTCTGCCAGTGGAATTGAACATTCCGATAATTATTTTAAGACGCTCTATATTCAATTTGAAAATAATGAGCTATTAAAAAAACTCAATAAACAATTACACTCTTTAGACAACAAGAGTGACTATGCATTTAACCCTCACTTAAGTTTGCTCTACAAACAATTAGATAAAAAAACTAAACAACAACTCGCCAAAGAAATATGGCCAACAATAGAGCCGAAAACAATTTCCTTTGATAAAATTCAGCTATTGTCAGTCACTGATGATGAAACTAAAGAAGCAGTTGAAAAATGGAAAATAATTGAGTCGTATTCTCTTATGCGATAATTCAGATTTTTTTCAATAGATGTTAAGCAGATCACAGCAAGTTCTTGTACCTTCAAATTCGTAGTCAAATTGTAAAATGCTCAATTTGTACTAAACTATAAGTAAGGGATCGTATCTTGTTCTTTAAGCTTAAGGATTTGCGGAAGGTAAAGAACCAACTTATATAAGGCGGGTAATAATATGCGTAAATTAATTTTGCTTGGGCTTAGCGTGTTCATGATTGTATTAGTCACTGGATGTTCGGCTGGTATAGGCACTTATGATACCGGTGTTCGCGGCGGCGTTTCCGTAGGATATTAAGAGAAAGGGCGTTGCGTCTTGAGTTGTGAGAGGTTTTGCTATTTTACAGAGTTTAAATAGGGGACACACTACCAAAATGATGTGTATCTGATAAGTTCTGATACTTTGTGTCCTTTTATAGAAAAGATAAAGCTTTGCGATACCCACTTACACAGCTTGAGCTATCCATTTCCTCTAAAATACCTAAGTTTTTTAATTGGCTCAAATCACAATGCTGTTGCGCGGGATTTTTATGAACTAATCCCTCACTGCGAAATCGATCAGGTGAAAAGGCTATAATTCGAGTTGCCATGAATAATTGGTAGCGATCGTCATTGTTTCCACGGATACGATACCCTTTCTGCAAAAAAGCAGTTTGTAGATTATGCAGAAATGCCTCGCGATCATCGGGTTTTGGGTTTTGAGTAGCAATGGCTGAACATTTGCAGCTCGGGCAACAGGTTTTTGTAGATTGCATTTCAGAAACAATGCCAAGAATATTGCAACCTCGTACTAGATCCTGATTGGATGCTTTTTCAAATGCAACAATTAATTTATGTGGTTTTACATGATCTAATTCAAAATAAAACACCTGCTCACTATGTTCGTGTAATCCTCTATCATAAGTTACGGTTGGATAGTCAACTTTTTTCTTAAAATCTAAACACGCCTTCGCTGACTCAATATCAGGTTTAAAACAAATCGAAAGGCCATGATTAATTTTTTTCACTACCGCTTGCTGTGCAAGACCGTAAGTAGTGTCAAATTTATGAGCAGAGTTTTCAAGTGCTAAGATAGGTTCACCCATATCAAATTTAATTGATATTATTTTCTTCTCGCCTTGAATGTTTTCATAGCACAAAGTTAAGACATGATCCGTCATATTAGCGTTTTCAGGAGCTTTTTGACGTTTGCGGGCATTAAAATCTCTTGCAAACATATCGTAGGGGAATGGAATCGAATAATCACCTATTTGTATTCGCATAGGGTCTTTGCGATACAAACTTTCAAGCTGCTGAATACGAGCAAATAATTGTCTCGGTATTTTCTCTTGATGCTCACGAATTAAGCTAATTAATGTCATCACTTTAAGTGGGTGATACTGATCCTTCAATGCACATAGTTGCTCAGTGTTATGTTTATCATTAAAAATATCCTCCAAGACACTCACTAGCGGATAGCATGCATTGAAATGATCTTCTGCCAACTTATTATCGTTGCGTAGTTGAAATACTAAGCCCTGAAATAAGTTTTGTTTGAACAAGACTCTTGCCAAATGAAAGCGTGCAACATTCATAAAATCACGCCGACGTATAGTTTGTATTTCAGGCTCATTGACATGTATTACCTGCCCGAAAAAGCATAGATGATCTGGAGTTCCTAACTGAGCTAGCATCTCCTGAGCAGATTGAAGCAACGGATCAACATTATATTTTTTAACCGAGACTAAGTTCCCAGCTCGTTGCAATTGACATTCAATTGCGATTAACTTGTGTTGATAGAAATTTGCCACAAGGGCGTCAAAGAAAGTATAACTTTCTGCTATGACATGCGGTAACCTGCCCGCTTCAAACATATACATACCGCGAAATTGCAAGAATTCCGGCGAGCTTAATATTACAGCAAACGAATGTGGAAAAAGAGCGGGGTTCTGCAGACGTTTCGTATGTTCTTCCCATAAGCGGTTCAGTTTCGAGTTGTCTGAAGTGGCGGGCTTGTTTTCTTCACGTACGACCTTTGATGATTTTAACTTTGGCGGTTGTGCTTCGTTTACGCCTATGGCTGATTCAAGAGCACGTTGCTCTTGATCAAAAATAGCTGGCCAATCAACGGGCTCACGATGCCAATCTACGATAGATTTTAATTTTTCAGCTATTTGATCTGCAGCTTGCTGCTGTTCGTGATGTTCATCTTGTAAAATAGCATCTGTATCAACCCATTCGCCGTCAAAATGTTTTAATGCTAATCGCAACTTACGTATATCTCTCTGTAAGGTGCTAAGTTCTTGCAAGTGTTCTGCGTTATCGAGCATTTGTTTTAGGATTTCTAATGTGCTTAGTGGACGCTCCAGTTTTGCATCCAGCTTAACCTGATTAAACAGAACACGCATTTTATTATAATATGCATCTACCCATGAAGCATTTTTCTCACCTAGTGAATTGGGTAAATTCATAACTTGGTCACATGTTTCCGCGGCTCTTTGATATAGAGCATATGCACCTGCAAGGTCAGTGTTTTTAACCTCATGAGCTTTGCCATTGTATGCTGCACTTAGGTTTTGATAGATTTGCCATTTTTCTAAGTTATCGATTGAAATAACCGCAATGTTATGTTCTTTCTCATAGGCTCTTTTTGCATCTTCGTCGCTGGCACATGCCTTTAATGCTCTTTCGTAGAATAAAATCGCTTCATCATAATTATTTTGAAAATAGCTTATATATCCGATATTAAATAAACAAATTGGATTGGGGTGCGTACTATTCTTAGCGGAAGTTATGAACAGTTGTTTAGCTAGATCATAATTCCCAAATTTGAGTTGTATTACGCCGCACTCAAAATTAAAGCGTGGATGGTGAGGATTATAATTCAAGATAGATTGGCAAAAGCTTAATGCGCTTGTGAAATCTCCAGCGCTGAGCATCTGCTGTAGTAATTCAATATAGCGTTGTTCTAATTCTTTTTCTGTTGGTTCCTGCTCTTGATCATTATATGGTGGACGTTTCATAAAATTTTCCTTCTATGACTAGTGATGTTTACTTATATTTGACGCTTATATGTTACTGGTCATTCGATATGGTAGAGGGCACAGGGGTTAGCGATAATTACATCCTGAGCTCACCCTCACCATCATTATGTTCTAGAGGCTGGTTGTCTGCTTGCTGAGCTATTAATTGCTGTAGCTTTTCTGGGTGAAGAAATCCAAATAATGTCGGCACTTTGTGATCCAGGTAAAATTTGTTTAAGAACTGCTCAATAAATCGAGAGAACCCACGATCTGGTCTTAAAGTCGACTCTGTTAAGATTCTCGAAATTGAAGCAGCTAGTCTTCCGCCATCTGTTTGCTGGGCTTCTACGATATTTAGAAATCTATTTTCAGCAAGTGGCCATACGTCAGCTGTTACAGGATGAGTATCAAAATAATTTCGATCACCTAAAATTCCACGCAATCTATCTTGGTCATGTGTTCTCAACGTTCCTAATAGCAACACAGCTGCATTTGAGAGTGTATCACGATTAACACAGCCAATTGGCACACCCTGAAAAGAAATCATCAGCGATACTTCTGGCTTGTAGGTATAGCGATTAATGTCACGATAGTGTGTAATTTGCAAAACTTGTCCGAAATGTGGATTAGTAACATTTACGATATTCGGAGAAGTCAGTAGTAAGAAAATATTATTTTGAATATTGGGTGAAAAATCTTGTCTGCCATGAAAATACCTTGCAACATCATTCCCTGCGCCCGGTGAGTCATAACAAACCGCATAATGTTGATTACCAAATTCAACCGATGAAACGCCAGCACAATAGCTTGATATATATCCTCCTAAAGAGAAACCTGCATGGATGATACGTGCTGGCGCTCCACCAAATTTGCGAGTGAATTCTTCGATGGCACGTCTGGTAAATTGTCTGGCTTGCTCAAATAATGGGGTTGGAGTACTTTGCAAAGCCATAAGCAAAGCAGCAGTAAGATTGCCATTTTCATTAAATTGAAGACCGCGATGAGAAATGATTAATTGCCCAATATTCCTATTGAAAAAAGCACAGCCGCCGTACCCTGTATCCGCATCATATGCGAGAGGGAAGATATCATCTGGCTGAGTTGATCTTCGAAATGCTTGCCAGCCACTGTCAGTTAACTTTCTGATGATATCATTAGTGATTTTTCTTTCTTTCCCATCTAGAATATCAACATTCAAATCAAGTTCGCGGGTCATATAATGTATACAATTTAAAAAGGTTAGATCAGTAATGCCGAGCTGTCTGCGAGATTCTTCAATATTAGCTTCTTGTTGCTGTTGCATCATCAATACTCCATTAAAGACTATTCAGCATTGTATGTTCTCATATAACATTATGTCAACTAATGACGACTCTTTTTCGGCTACTTCATTATCGAATAACTTTTTGATCATCCTTTCTATTTGAAATTAAAAAATAAACTAAACTAATCTAATCTAAATAAATCACTAGAATTAATAAAACTTTCATAGCTCAATATACGACCCCTTTGCGGCCTTATTTGTTATAGCGTATAATGAATAATATTATGAAAACGAGCTGTTGAATTAGTGTTATTCTTATAGCCATGAGTTTTATGTGCATCGAAGCGAAGACCGTCGCCTTCACGCAATACTTTCCAGGTTCGGTTCAACAAGACTTGCATGGTTCCCTCTACAACAATCACATGTTCTATAACACCGGGTTTATGAGGGGATGACAGTAATTCAGCATGAGGTTGTAATTCGATTACAAAGATTTCGCATCGCAGCTGCTCATCAAATGGGAAGAGCGGCGTGATGCGAATTTTTTTATCAGCGGGTT
The DNA here is from genome assembly GCA_019748175.1 of Gammaproteobacteria bacterium. Taxonomy (NCBI): domain Bacteria; kingdom Pseudomonadati; phylum Pseudomonadota; class Gammaproteobacteria; species Gammaproteobacteria bacterium. The sequence continues at coordinate 112,637 of JAIEPX010000004.1, read as the reverse complement.
CGAGAGGCTGAATTTTATCAGAACGCCGTATGGGATAATTTGTTTTTTTCGACAGATCGTCAATGAACGGTGAGAAAGATGTTTGAAAGCCACTCGCAATTTTCCAAAGCGTCGCAATAGTAGGGCTGGATTCTTCCCGCTCGATTTGACCCAGCATGGCTTTGCTGACGCCTGTTTCTTGAGCGGTTTTATCTAAACTCCAGCCGTGTTCACGGCGTAAAGCCTTTAAAGTCATCGCGATGCGCTTATTTATGCTCTTCAATTGATCCACCTTAAAAAAAGCTTGTGCGTTTTAGCGCACAGTGGTACTGTCTTGATTATGCGCTATAACGCACGAAATGTGAAGTCTTATTTTCAGAGTACGGCGGTATAGTTATTTCGATACGAGGTGCAACAATATGACAAAAAAAATATTTTGGGAAGATCCTTACCAGACAGAATTAGTCACAACTGTGCGAACGATTGCTGGTAATCAAATTAGTGTCGCAGAGACCATTTTCTATGCATTTTCAGGCGGGCAAGAAAGTGACCACGGTACCATTGGTGGTTATGCTGTGCTAGAAGCCAAAAAAGTGGGCAAAGAAATTTTTTATAGAATCTCCGAAAATCACAGTTTAAAAGTGCGCGATGCGGTGACGATTCAGATTGACTGGCCTCGTCGCTATAAGTTAATGCGCCTGCATTTCGCTGCTGAAATAGTCCTTGAATTAGTTTGTCAGCAATTCCCCGATGTTGTAAAAGTAGGCGCGCATATCGCCGAAGAAAAATCGCGCATCGATTTTGAGTGGAGCGAAAATATGACCCCTTTCATTGCTAAATTACAACAAGAGGCGCAATTAATCATCGATGCTAACCAAGAAATAATAAGCGCATTCAGCGACGAAGCCAATGAAATGAGATATTGGAAAATCAAGGAATTTTCCGAAGTGCCGTGTGGAGGAACACATATTAAGCGCACTGGTGAAATGGGAGCTATTCGATTAAAACGAGTGAACCCAGGTAAAGGTCGTGAGCGAATTGAGATATATGTTTCATAATGTGGTTAGATTATATACAAAGAACAGAGATCTAGTGATGTTTACATCAACATAGTGTCTGTCGTAGGTTCGGGCTTAGATTTTCACCTGACTATTTCCACCCGCGGATCAGGCGAGAGGCTTTCTGGATTAGCAATGTACTTTTCTTTTTCAGCGCGCGGCAACTTTTTAATCATTCTTTCTATTTTCATTGAGAATGATTTATCACCATTGATTTTCCAGCATTGAGCAATCTTCAGAGGTTTGAAGCTGCGTGTGTATTTACATCTGCCAGTTCCGTCAAGGTGCGATTGATAGCGTTTGTTGATATCGTTTGTGTAACCTGTGTAGTAGGTGTCGTTTTCGCAATGTAAAATATATACCCAGTAGCATTGACCGGTCATTCACTTTCTCCCTGTATTGAAAGGATACATATATAAGCGAGTATCCTCTCATTTCATACTCATTTGCAAGTAGACGGTATGCGTTTTAAACCCGTCGAATTCGAAGAGTTTAGAATATTGACCAGGTTCCTTTCCTGGGGTATTTTTACGTAAGCATTTTTATCAGCAGAAATGGAATCGCTACTGGAATGAAAAATATCATAAATATGATGCCTATAAAAAAATCGATATCAAGTACCGATGCTAAAGAGCATAGCAGTATTAATTTGTAGTACTTGATTCCGCTAATTTTTAAAAAATATCCGCTGTAATATGGCTGCTCATTATTATGGCCTTGCCCAGACTTATGTATTGCATAAGAAGATTGAGGATTCGAAAAATATCAATAAAGAACTAATATAATATGGGTTCATACATTACCTATGCCTTCAATATTTTATAAGCCAGCTTTGCCAAGTACCACGGCAAGGGGTATGAGGTTAAGTGATTGATTTTGAGGGTTTCACGCTGTTTAGCAAGGATGATGCCATTGGGATATTTTTGTACTTGTTTTAGGTCTTTTGCGCGAAGTTGTTGAGTCCACTTTACTTCGATTGGCCAGAATTTGTTGTCTTTAATATAAGCGATATCAACTTCGCCTTCGGCTTTGATATAGTAGGTTGGATACCAGCGACGTATTTGGCTGGTGACACAAGCTTCGACGAGGTAGGAAACAATTATTGGGTCTTGAATGGCTGGAATTATTTGTTGTTTAAAAGGATTTGCGGTTGGTGTTAACCACGCTCGGATCGCGTGAAAAATAAAGGGGTCAGTAAAAATTAATTTTTTTGCTTTTTTAGGTGCTGGCAGAAGTTTGTCTTCTATAAGAGCTTGTTGAATGTAAATAGCATCCATAGACATGAGTAAATGAGCGTATGCAGCAACAGTGGAGTGATGTTCTATCGCGAAATCTTTTGCGAGCGCTGCCCAAGAAACTTGACTATTGAGTCTATTTCTCATGGCAGTAAAAAATTCGCGACAATATTGATCACTTTTTCCACGTTTGATGATGTCACCACGGATCCAATCGGAATAAACATCCAGAAGGGCTTTGTCGATGTGCTCAGATTCAGCATAATTATTTATTGCTGTTAAATATCCACCGTGGATGAGATAATTATTGAAGGCTTTATATATTTTTTCCATTACAATTTCGTTGGGCGTATCGGTATTTAAAACTTCATCAAGATTTTCGACGACTTTTGTTAAATCTAGGACTTCATAAAAAGAAAGTGGGTAGAGTTGATAATCAACTTGATCTGATCGGCCCCGCCTGCCTGGAAATCTCATTCTGGCTTCTTGAATAATGACGGTATCAGAGCCAGTGAGAATCAGCATGACATTTTCGAGTAGTCCCGCATCCGCGAGAAATTTAATACCCATGTCCCAATTAATGATGTAAGTCACTTCATCTATGATGATGTATTTTATTTGATCGGAGGGCATTTTGCTCAGGTAATCCTGAAGTTGTTGAATCAATGAGAGATGATCAACAATGACTTCACCAGTGAAGTATGCAATTGATTTAGGATTTATCCCCTCTACCAGCAATTTATGCATCCATTGCTTAGCAAGAGTCGTTTTACCTATTTGTCGTCCACCTGTGATTGTATAGATGCCGGGAGTATTTTTGGGTAATTCATCTAATAGTTTGGGTTGGTATGCATAGATCTGTTTTTCAAGCATCCGCCAATGTGGATCTCGCTGCTCGAAGGCTTTGAGACCGTCTAAATGACTATTGTGTACTAAGAATTGAGGATTATTCATGTTGATAGATTAGCACTCAAACTAAATTTAGTCAATGGCATTATCCAAATTTGGAAAATATGATTATCTAAATTTGGATAATGCCATTGACTAAATTCTGAAAAACGGCTGTGTTGCTTTTCCTGTAAGGGTTTCAGGATGTTAGAGTTGGAGGAAATAAGGTGGTGCATAGGTTGAATTGAATGGCTAGGATTCGCAGAAATGACTGATGTCATTCCTGCGAAGGCAGCTAGGAAGAGGCGGGGAAAGACAAAAACAAAAGGGCTTAAAAGCCGGGTTAGGCCATAGGCTACATAGATTAGATAGAAATTGTGGGAGTTAGATACCTTAAGTTTTCTTCGCAGAACTGTTGGATGAGGTTTTTGAAACGATTTCGATCGCGATTGGGTGTGGAATCAGCAGTTTCGATGTAGTGAAGGATTTCTTTGAGGTGAGGTTCGGAGAATTGGCCGTGGTAGATTTTTGTCATCACGAAATCGGCGAGTTCGGCATTGGGTCGTTCGTTGTAGCAAGAGAGGACGGAAAATTTGAGTTGTTGGATCAGAAAGGAATGCCAGATAGCTTGACTGATATTATTGTTGTGGACGAGGCGTTCCAGGTTTTTGAGGTTGGCAGTTGTGAGTTCGTAAATTGGATAGTGCCCTAGGCTTGTGAGGGAATATTCTTTGCTTTCATTGGGTGTGGGTGATTGTAAAATGCCTTCGAGCATAGAACAAAGTGGTGTCGTCAAAATCTCTGTCATCAATGGCGTGGCTTTTGTAAGAAAAGATTTCGCGATGTGTTGTTGAACAGATTCATGTATGAGTGTGGAGATTTTTTTTGCTTTGGCGCGAGCTTCTCTTTGGTAATACACATCAGAGATACAACCTGTTGTGGAACAACTTATATACGGGCTCCTTGGAAGTTTGAAATAGATACTGTTGGGTATCACCTCAACCACAACACGGTTGTCATCAAATTGCTTTACGGTAAATAGTAGTCTACCAGTGGGACAAAACTCTTCATTTTCCACTGTTATCAAATCTGCTGGAGCATATTCTTGCACTACAAGTAGATTGCTTATGCGTTTAATGAGGTAGTCAAATCCTGCAATGAATTTTTGATCCGTTAATAGAGCTTCAGGAATCTCATTATGATTTTTATGTTTGATTGCAGATAATAAAGCAATCAAGTGAATACCTCTGACAACGAGGACGCCATCACCACCACTCGCATCAGTAGGTTTGATGACATAAAATTTTTCAAGATTAATATTCAACGTTGCAGGGTTATGATTTCCAAGGTCGATAATAAAATCTTGAGGTAATGCTTTTGTTGAAACTTGTTTTTGGAATTGAGATAACCAAAATTTATCACCCTTGCATGCAATAAAACTATCAGAGGCTTGTAATATAATGGATGGATTATTTTCTGGTTTTCCCCGTAGCCTTTCTATAGTTTCTTGATCAGAATATTCGTGTTTTGCAAATCTACATGACTCTAATTTAACGACATTAAGAGCAATTGTAGAGGCATTCCATGAAGAAAATTCGAATGCGCTGTAGTGTTTATTGGGGCCTAGGCTTGGACCTAAAATATCGTCGTCTACCATATTGGATCGCTTCAGGCCTCGACGTTCTGTGAGTGTTTGGGGCATGGCAGAAACATATACGCGAGGACAATCATAGGATTGCAAATCATTATCAACATATTGATAAATTAAGTCGCGAAGAGAAAATTTGTTATCGCTGTAATCGCCGTAAAATTCAGAATAAAAGCCATCGCCGATTTCTAACAGAGTGAGTTCGCCATGATGCCAACGAAAATCCGCGCAATATACACCATATTTGATCAGTCTATCTTTTTTCATAATAAGCTCACGCCAGTAATTCTTTCGACATTATCTCAGAAATGGCGTTTTTTTTCAATAGTGTACGAAATGATTATTTAAGAATAGTTGTGATGCCTGCTGCTAATTCTTTTGCGGGTGATTCTAATTCGGGTCGGAGTTTCCCATTTAAATATAATGAAGAATCGCAGGTATAGAGTTTTTTATATTCGTTGATGATGTCCATGGATTTTTTAGGATCGATTTTTGAGTCTAGAATTAAATGACGTCTTGCAATACAGAACATATAGCGTGAAAAAGCATCGCAGAAGTTCCATCCATTGTAATCTTCGCTTGCAGCTTCGCCAATAGTTTCAAGTGGGGTCGGATGAAATGGAATGCGGAAACTTTCGTGTTGAAATTGGCAGAAAGGTTGGTCACTGATGAGCAAAACAGTATCTTTCTGTTGGTACATTTTTGCGGTTTGTGCAGAAGCATCGTCAACATCGGCACGCACAGCATCAGGTTTTTTCTGTGCATTGTGAAAATCGATTGTGATTTTATCAAAACAGTCAGGATATTCTTGTTTCATCTGAGCAAGAACAATTTTCGCCATTTCGAATTCGGTGTTTGCGCTTTGTTGTTTTGCTGGCTCGAAATCAGCGAGTACACGTTCACCTACGGATATCAATAAATGTTCAACGCCAACAATTATTTTTGATCGAATTAATCGAACAAGAAATAGTAATCGTTTTTCGAGTCGAAATTGAAATCCGCCTTGAACAATGACTCTAGGGTAATGTTGAAGTTTTGGAAGTATTTCATCTAGCATTCCTAGTGTGCGAGCACATTCTTTTAGTGCAACAAGATCGAGTGAATCAGGATCTTTAACATCGGTTCTTTCTAATTTTACGGGGCGTATAAATGTGCTCTGTAGATAGGCTGTGAGAATAAGAAACTGATGTGTATGTTCAGTAATTTCAGGAAATAAGGGTTGTTTTGTTTTATCTAAAACGCCCCCGACTATGACTTCTCGGCATTGATAAAGCGCCAATAACTGTAACGCTTTTTCAACGTGTAAAGGTGAAAAGTCTAATCCTACGCCTTTGAAAATCAGCGCAAACGATTCATTAGTTCTGTCCGCCCACATTTTAAACCTTTTTAATGCATCAATATTTTAAATCTGTTTGGAAAAACGCGCTTCTATAGTTTCAATGTTATTTGCAAGACCTTCAGCAGTGTGTGGTGAAGAGAAAAGTGCGAGCAGTTTTCCTTCGGGATTCACTAAAAGAAGTGTGCCACTGTGATCTATTTGATAGGCCATAGGGTCGTTAGCATTTGGTTTTTGGACTTTCATATACAGAATATTGAGCGCTGCTGTGAGTTTTTTGATTTCATCTTGAGAGCCAGTTGCGCCAACGAAATTTTTATTGAAGCTAGCAATATATTTTTGAATAACAGGAGGAGTATCGCGTTCTGGATCAACAGAAATAAATACAATTTGTGGAAGCAGTACATTTTTCTTTTTTTCTAATTGTTGGTAGGTATCGTTGAGAACGGCAAGTGTGGTGGGGCAAAGTTGTGGGCATTGTGTAAATCCGAAAAATAATAAACTCCAATGTCCTCTTAAATCACTGTTGGTGAATGGTTTTTCTTGAGCGCTAACAAGATGAAAAGGTGAGATGTCATGAGGAACAGGAAAAATAGTGCCATTTTCGATATCAAATGGAGATTGGTGAATACCGCTTTGGTTGTTTCGCACCCACATTCCCAATAATAGTGAGATGACGGCAAAAGCGATGGCAGCGAGGATGATATTGCGGTTTCGGATCACTTGAGTTGTCATGGTCACACTCCTATAAATAATGGTCTATTAATAGCACAATAAACAGTAACATTAAATAGAATATTGAATAATAAAAGGTTTTCATTGCAATCACGCGATCGTGGGTTCGGTATAATAGGACCACCCAATACAGAAAAACGGCATTTAATAAGATGCTGGTGATTAAGTAGAATATTCCGCTCATGCCAATGGCGTAGGGCAGTAATGAGCATGCGATCATTAAAAAGGTGTAGAGTAGTGTACATAATAAGGTGAAAGGAATTCCGTGTGTGACGGGCAACATGGGAATTTCTGCTTTTTTATATTCGTCATAACGTGCGACGGCAAGCGCCCAAAAATGCGGAGGTGTCCACGTAAAAATAATTAATACCAGAAGCAGACTGGCATAATCTACATGCCCAGTGACGGCAGTCCAGCCGAGCAACGGAGGCGTGGCGCCTGCTAATCCACCGATCACAATATTTTGTGGGGTCGCGCGTTTTAAAAATACCGTATAAATAAGAGCGTATCCAATCAGTGTGGCAAATGTTAGCCATGCCGTGAGCGCGTTTACAAATATAAATAGCACGGACATTCCGAGTAATCCGAGAATCGTTGCAAAAATAATGGCTCGAGTGGGTGTGGTTTTCCCGCTGGGTAATGGACGATTTTGAGTGCGGCCCATTTTTGCATCAATATGACGATCGATAAGTTGGTTGATCACGGCTGCGGAACTTGCTGTTAATCCAATACCTAATGTGCCATAAAATAAAGGTTGCCATGGTATCCAGGGTGCAGCAAGCAGCATTCCAACGACAGCTGTTAATAAAATTAATGAGACAACGCGAGGCTTCGTAAGTTCTATATAGGAATTAATTGACGCTAAGCGTGTCACGTTGTTGCCCTCGAAAAAGTAAATGAGCCAGTGTCACCAGCGATAAAAGTAAAATTAAAGCAACGCCATTATGTGCAACTGCAACAGGTAATAATAGTTTTGTGTCGATATTGGCTACGCCTAATAAAAATTGCACTGTAAGAATAATTAATATTCCCCAACCTGCAGTTCGTAATTCTGGACGTTGTCGTGAGCGTAACAAAATGATGGCTAATAATGTGATATATGTTGCTGTGATAATCGCGCCGTATCGATGCATCATTTGTAATGTGACGCGCGCTGTGGTGCCCAAAATTCCACCTTGATAATTCGCGCCAATCGGACTAGTGAAATTAAATGCAGTGGCGAAATCCATTTTCGGAAAAAAACTGCCTTGGCAGAATGGAAAATCGGGGCAAATAATGGAAGCATAATTTGCGCTCGTCCATGCGCCGAGAAAAATTTGTGTTGCGACAATAATAATTCCAATAATTGCAGCAGGTTTTAACCACGAGTTCGGTGTTTTGTGTCGTCGTTTAGTTTTCAAGCTCAGCGTCAACCACCATAAAAAAGTCGCGATGGTCATTCCACCTAATAAGTGTCCCATCACAACTTGTGGCAATAATTGCCATGTGACAGTCCACATACCGAGCATCGCTTGAAAAATCACCATGCCAACTAAAAAAAGAGGAACTGCGATGGGAACATCTCGATCACGACGTTTACGAATTAAGGAGCTCACTGCTAGTGTAAAAATCAACAATCCTAATGTACCTGCGAAATAGCGATGGATCATTTCTGGCCAGGCTTTTTCCGGCTCTACTTTGAGTTTTGGAAATGCTTGTTCAGCTTTTGCAACGTCTTGCGTTGTTTGTGGAACTGTCAATTGCCCGTAACAGCCCGGCCAATCTGGGCAGCCGAGTCCGGCATCTTTTAATCGAGTATAAGCTCCTAGCATCACAACATTCACTGCAAACACAGTAGCGATCAGGGCCATAAACCAAAATCGATGTGCAGGTTGAGATTTATTCATGATTACCCCCTTATCCAATTTGCGAAACTTTCAATAATTTTGTCAAATCCTTAAAAATGTACGAAGGATTTGCGGAAGGTTTATAGCGCATCATAATATTACCAAGAGGATCACTAAAATAAATGGCGCCTTCTTCTGAACTAAGACGTTGTGCTTGAGATTTTTCAATTACCCATTGTTTGGTCAGAGAGTAATCGTGCTGTAATAATGTCTCTAAATGTGCATCGGTTTTATTGCCATTTACTGTAATGACGACCTGACGAAGTCGCGTATGGTCTTTTCCCGTTGCTTTGGCAATTTGTCGTATGTTGTAAAGACTGGTTTCGCAGGCTTTATTACAAGAGTTTGGGTTGAGTGTCAGTAAAATCCATTTTCCCAAAATATCTTTGTCGGCAAGTTCGTGATTTGAAATATCTTTTAGCGACAATTGTTTAATGGGTATGGTGGGTTGTATTAATTGCCCGTAATTGGTGGTTTTACCTTCGAGGGGTGCGCCATACCAATATAATAGCCCAGCAAGAATCAACGGGATTGTGAAAGTTAATATTAAGCTAACGATGACAAAATTATTGCGTTTTTCGGCGATCATACTTTTCCTCACTTCTGGAGTTTCCCGCCTTCGCGGTTAATGTTCAATACGAGGAAAATTACCATTAAAAGGGTAGCAAATGCAAACCATTGCAGGGCGTAAGCCCTATGTTTTTCGGGCGGAAGGCCCTGCGGCTGCCAATCTCGAACGAACCCATCGGCTTGATCGGGGTCTAATAAGAGTATAATGGGTTGCAGTGGCTGCCCCAACGCGTTCGATAATTCGTCAATCTTGATGACTTGCATCACTTTGGGCCAAGTGGTTTTACCGATGAAATTGTCGCCTAAATGAAATGTACGTACTGGAGCGGCACTTATCCGTCCGCCTAATGTCACCGGTTTTGTTGATAATTGTAATTGAGTGTGTGGAAGTTGTTTGGTGACCCAGCCGCGATTCACCAATAGAATTTGTTGTGAGTCGGTAATAAAAGGCGTGAGTACATAATAGCCCACCTGATGTTCATGGAATTGATTATCTTGTAAAAATTGCTTATCAACAATGTAATGGCCGTGAATGCTTAATGGGAAATAGCGAAAGCCCTCCAGGTCTTTTACAGCTTGATCCAGGGCAAGTGGCGGTTGCCCTTGTTGATTGGTGTAATGGTCTAGCAGTTGCTGTTTATACTCTGCGCGGTGCCATTGCCAAAAACCCAGCAAAATCAGTATAGGTAGCAAAATCAGCGTGGCTAGCGTTGGCCAAAGCGTTGGTTTGAAGGTCAATTTTTGTCTAGCGCTGACAGCTTTCATGGGGTTCCAGAAGGGTGATTCAATTAAGGCATTTAAGCACTCAAAAACAAGGTTTTCAATGGAAATTTGTGGCTTACATCCTGAATATTGCATAAACCCAGATTTTGCTATTGAAATCTACTACCAGGCTCTAATGCACTTCATAAATTCGTATGATACACTTCAAACTCACTGACAATCTGCTCTTCTAAGGAAAAAAATTATCATGAAATATCTAATATTAGCTTTAATGTTAATGGTGCTTTATTTCTTAGGAAGTGCAAGTTTCTATATGTTAAGAAGACGTGATTCTGAAAAAATGGCTAGAGCATTAACATGGCGTATCGGGCTTTCAGTCTTAATTTTCGCTTTATTGCTTATTGCGGCAATGGTGGGTTGGTGGGAGCCTCATTCGATTTTACAGTGATATTAACTTAAAATTACCTTAGGGCCTTATAGGAATGTTGAAATAGAGGGGCTTTTGGCATGTTTTCCTAGCAAATTCTGCTTTATCACCCCTTATCAAACGAGTTCCTAATGAATCCAGAGCAAGAACTCTAGTTAAATCGTGATATTATCCTTCCATTTTATATAAAATCTGATACAATATGGGCACTGAAGATTAAGACCTACCATGTTTTAGTAGATGTTAAGTCTTTCTTCATGCGGTGTTCGGGGGATAGGCAGGGTGGGCCTATAGAAGTAGACAGAAGAATGTGTCAGAATTCCCTTAAATGCTTTATTTTTTTGTGAAAACATGCTAAAATGCCGGCATGTTAATTGAACTTAATCAGGACAGGTGGATATATGCCAAAATTAATTGATAGAATTCAAGACCTCAAAGACTCAAAGTCCGGCCCAGAAATGCGGGGGCAGCGGCTTAAAAGCTTACGTATGATGACGGGTTTATCGCGTAAGGCTTTTGAAGAGCAGTATCATATCAGTGCAAGTACTATCCAATCTTGGGAAGACGCTAAAGCTGGTGGTCTGACCGAAAAAGGCGCTCGACGAGTTATTGCCGTATTCAAAGAAGAAGGTATTCGTTGTGGCGTTGATTGGTTGCTCTACGGTATTGGTACTCCTCCTCAATTATCAAACAAATTATTTGATACAGGCAATGAACGGCTTGAGCCGATCGAAGTTCCGACTGAAGATCGCGCGATTGTTAATGAATTGCTCGTTTTCCGTCAAAACAACCCAGACGCGGTCGAATACATCATTATTGATGATGGTATGGCGCCTGCGTTCGCAGTAGGCGACTACGTTGCTGGTAAACGTCGTTCGTCTCTCCATCTGGATTCAGTGATCGGTAAAAACTGTATCGTTGAGACTCGTGATAACGAAATTCTTTTCCGTCGAGTCAAAGCAGGCAGCAAGCCTGGTACTTATACACTGACTTGTGTTAACCCAGATACATCTGTACGTGAAATTACACTGTACGATCGTGAATTGGTTAGTGCAGCTCCAGTAATTTGGCATCGTAAGAAAGACTTTTCTTAATTCTAGATATTGCTAATTAAAGACGGCTGGTAGCGAAAGTTACCGGCCGTTTTTTTGTGTGAGAGCAATCTAATATTACTATCTTGTACCTATTCCAGCAGATCCAGTTGCTGTTCCCTGTTGAAGTTTTTCGACGCGAGCCCCGTGGATTGCTTTTCCAATTTCTTCGCCTTTAAGGCCTTTGTCGATGAATTGTTTTGAATCAATAACATTGGTTAGTTCAAAAGCGTCTTGGATAATTTGTGTGGAATTTATTGGCGAAATCTCTGCGGGTAAAAATTTCAAGATCTGACAAAAATCAGAAAATCGTTCCGGTCGTCGATAGGCGTCGATTTTTTCAAGGAAATTAATGACAGATTCTGCGTTTTGGAAATCTAAACTAATGTAATTGCTAAGATTGGAAGAAACAAGAATGGCTAATTCGCTAAAACGACTGGGTGGCTTTAATCGTTGACAAAAAGAAGTAATTTCGTATTTATCAAGTCCCAAAGCAAGAGAACCAAAGCGTATGAGATCATTTGGGTTTCTATCAGTTAATGCGCGGCGCAGATAATCGAGACTCTTTGATGTTGCAAGTGATCCTTTTGAAATAATTTCAGGAAATAGTTTTTTGAGTGCTCCGCAATCGTTTAATACTTCAAAAAATCGAAGGGGGTTTTCTTCAGATAATGCACGTGAGAATTCTTTCCAAACTCTTTCAGCGACAAGTGCGTCAACTTCACCTGTTTCGACCATTTTTTTCATCAAATCATTGGTTTCGGGAAAAACGGTGTAATCAGGAAATCGCGAAGCAAATCGCGCAACACGTAAAATGCGAACTGGATCTTCTGAAAAAGCGGAGGAAATATGTCGCAGAATTTTCTTTTTAAGATCGAGTTGTCCGTGATAAGGGTCGATGATGGCATTTGAAGAATCACCCACTTCTTGAGCCATTGCATTTATGGTTAAATCACGTCTTATTAAATCTTCTTCGAGTGTCACGGAAGGATCGGCATTGCATTCAAATCCCGTATAGCCCTTGCCTGTTTTTCGTTCTGTGCGGGCGAGAGCATATTCTTCGTTGGTTTCAGGGTGTAAAAAGACTGGGAAATCTTTGCCGACTTGTCGAAATCCGAGATCTAACATTTCTTTTGGAGTAGCGCTTACAGCAACGTAATCACGTTCAGTGACTTCGCGTCCTAAAAGTTTGTCACGTACTGCACCACCGACTAGATAGATTTTCACAGGACCCTCATATGTTGCGATAATGTTGTCATTAAAAGTGAGGTGGGGTCAAGTCTAGCTTTGATATTGCACTGGTTCTCTATATCTAGCATCATATAGTAAGATATTCTTAAAAAAGGTCGGTTCATGTTCATCCAGTTTAAAACATTAGCTTATTATATGTTGCCCCATCATGCGCTTTCGCGTTTGGCGGGAGTGATCAGCCGTTCAGAAGTGGGCTGGTTTAAACGTCTATTGGTGAATTGGTTTATTAAAAAGTACGGGGTTGATATGAGCTTGGCGGTTGAGCCCAATCCCGATGTTTATCGCTCCTTTAATCAGTTTTTTACTCGAGCCATTCATTCAGAACGACGGCCGATCTGTCACGATCGCAACGCGATTGCAAGTCCTGCTGATGGTGTGATCAGCCAAATGGGCGCCCTTCGCGAGGGCCAATTGTTGCAGGCTAAGGGCATAGAGTATTCTCTGTCAGAATTGCTAGGGGGTGATGATTCTCAAGCGCAATCACTGTTGGGCGGGGAATTTATGACCGTTTATTTGTCGCCGAAGGATTATCATCGAGTCCATATTCCTTTTGAAGGCCAGTTAGAAAAAATGGTTTATGTTCCCGGTCGTTTGTTTTCAGTGAATGCTTTTTCCTCAGAGAATATTCCTAATTTATTTACGCGCAATGAGCGTGTGGTGTGTTGGTTTAAGACAGAGTGTGGTCCGATGGTTGTGGTGTTGGTGGGGGCGATGCTGGTAGCGAGTATTCATACAGTATGGGCGGGAAAAGTGGCTCCGGCTACGGTATCGGGTGTTGTGACAAAACAATTTTTAGAGAAAAAGATTCAATTGAATAAAGGTGATGAGCTGGGGCATTTTGAGTTAGGTTCCACGGTGATTGTTGTATTTCCTCGGGGAGTTGCGCAGTGGAATGATGAGTTAAAGGCAGGTAGTGCAGTGCAGATGGGGCAGCAGATTGGACTTGCTTCATTTTAAGCGTTTTTCATGTTAGTGTCTGAGTATCACTTGTTTAAAGGATTTTTATGTCCGGATTAAAGTCAAAATCGGGTAAAACGCTCGGCATTTTTTCACTGATGATGATTAATATTATCGCTGTGGATAGTTTAAGGTCGTTGCCATTCAGTGCCGCCTATGGTTTTTCGTTGGTGTTTTATTACATGCTCGCAACAGTCGTTTTTTTTGTTCCAGTCAGTTTAGTGTCTGCAGAACTAGCCACAGCAATGCCAAATAAAGGCGGAATTTATGTGTGGGTACGAGAAGCATTTGGTGAGCTGTGGGGATTTGTAGTGATCTGGTTACAGTGGGTTTACAATGTGGTTTGGTATCCCACCATTTTGTCGTTTATCGCTGCCACTGTCGCTTATTTAATCGATCCATCCTTAGCTGAAAGTAAAGTTTTTATGCTGCTTTGTGTGCTCGGTATTTTTTGGGGTGCAACATTACTGAATTGTTTTGGTATGCAACTTTCCAGTTTTATTAGTACTGTGGGTGCGTTGCTTGGTACGTTGTTACCGATGTTATTCATTATAGGTTTAGGGATTATGTGGATTGTGCAGGGAAAACCTATGCAAGTGCAATTTTCGATGGTAAATTTTTGGCCTTCGTTCCATGATCCAAATACGCTCTCATTTTTGTTGGCATTAATTTTTGGTCTCGTTGGCATGGAAATGTCAGCAGTTCATGCGGATGAAGTTGAAAGACCTGGTCATGCTTATCCTCGAGCCATTTTATATTCAACAATTATTATAATATTGAGTTTAGTGTTTTCTTCATTGGCGATTTCAGCTGTAGTGCCTAATCATGACTTATCGGTAGTGACAGGTTTATTGCAAGCCTATCATATTTTTTTAGTGGCCTTTCATATGGAATGGGCTGAATCGATTGTTGCGATTTTAATTATTATTGGTGGCATAGGTGGAGTTGCAACGTGGATTATTGGACCCACTAAAGGTTTATTAGTCGCTGCTCAAGATGGAAGTGCGCCTGCATTTTTAGCGCGAACAACGCGTAAAGGTGTTCCGATAAATATTTTAATGGTGCAAGCGATAATTTTTACTGCGTTGTGTTCGGTATTTTTGTTAATGCCAACAGTGAGTAGTTCTTATTGGGTTTTGACTGCGATGACAGCGCAGTTAGCTATGATTGTTTATATTGCTCTTTTTGCAGCGGCAATTTGGTTGCGCTATAAAAAACCTCACATAGCTCGTCCATACAAAATCCCATTGGGCATGTTTGGAATTTGGATAACGTCTTCTTTAGGGCTCATTTCGTGTCTTGTCGCCATTGGTTTAGGGTTTCTTCCTCCTACCCAGTTGATGGTAGGTAACGTGGTAATTTATGAATCGATTTTAGTGGTTGGAATTTCTATCTTAACGCTTCCCCCATTGATTATTTATCTTTGGGCACGTATCAAAAAGAAGAGAAAACATCGCATTGAGTTGGGTTGAGATTCATGATATTATCCCATAATAGTATGAATTTTTCAGACAACTAAAGTATCGGGCGGTATTAATATGTCAAACTATGCAAATCAACAATCTTCTTCGCGTTTACCACGTCGACTATTACCTTGGATGATTTGGGGAATTGGAACAGCGTTTGTGCTTTTTCAATTTTTGCTCCAACTTTCTTCTGGTGTTCTTGTTGAGCGATTAATGCACGATTTTTCGATGACGGCTTTAAGTGCCGGAATTATGTCAGGCGCCTACTATTATATTTATGTTTTATTACAAACTCCCGCTGGAATGCTGATCGATCGTTTTGGCGCTAGAATTTTGTTAACGGTTGGCGGATTTGTCAGTGCTGCTGGGTGCGCATTATTTGCTATGAGTGATCAGATTTGGATGGCTGATGTGGCGCGTATAATGATGGGCGGAGGTTCGTCTTTTGCTTATGTAGGTACCTTGTATTTAATTAGTAATTGGTTCCCGTCTCGTTATTTTAGCTTGATGTTAGGGTTGAGTGATTTTGTTGCAACTATCGCTACAATTATTGCGAATGTTTATGTTGCAAAATTAATCGAGCAAATGAGTTGGCGAGTGAGCATGGTGGGCGCTGCCATCATCGCAGGATCGATTGCTGTATTTTCGTGGATAATTATTCGAAATCGTCCACAAGAAGATCTAGCTCCTCCAAAACAATCAGCGAAACAATTTTGGCATCACGCTGTGAGTGTTTTCACAAATCCATATTTATGGCTCAATGGAATTTTCATTGGTGTGGTATTTGCAATTGTTTCTGTTTTTAGTGGGATGTGGGGAATTCCTTTTATTAGTCTTGTGCGAAATATTCAAACTTCACAAGCCACTCTCGTTGTTTCGATGATTTTTGTTGGGTTAGCATTCGGCTGTCCTGTGATTGGGATGATTTATCCACTAGTACGCGATTATTTGCGCGCGGTGTATGTGTCAGCCGCATTAGTATTAGGCATATTATTGACATGGTTAATTTATTGGCCACCCACTTCTTTAGTGTTGTATGGCGGAATTATGGCTGTAATGGGGGTTTTTAGTTGTGTTTATGTATTGAGTTTTACTTATGTAAAAGAATCTGTCGCTCCCGATGTTCAGACCACAGCGATTGGTTTTACCAACGCTTTGTGTGTGGGTACGGTGCCTCTTTTCCAACCTTTAGTCGGGTATCTTTTACATGTTTCTGCAAACTGGCGTCATAGTGGTGCAGCTTTAGAAGTATATGATGCAGTTGATTATCAATGGGCACTTTCAGTATTACCTTTGTCATTATTAATTGCCGCTGTGTTAGGGTGGTTTATTTTTTCTAAGAAAGCATCTGAAGAAGAGAGCACTGCTACGTTGACTGCAAACTAAGAAACGAAGGGAGAAGGCTGGTAAACTGGTTTTAATTCCAGACTTGCCCTTATAGTTTTTGTTTTCGATTCAAGGCATTAAACTTTGCAGAAAGATTGGGGTCAATTCCTTGCTAAATGCAATCCAGGGTTAGGTCTATTAATCAATAGCATTAATTAATGCAGCGAAGTATTTCGGAGGCTCTGGTCGTGAATACCACGCTAAAGTGAGGTCATGCTTGAAAGTTTTTTTCTTGTTCAGCAATATTAACTGTCTCGACATGACATAAGGTCGTGCAAATTCTTCGGTAAGGATTCCGTAGCCTAATCCAGCAATAAATAATTCTGCAATGCTCTCTGTATTATTGACAAAATGCCTATCTGGTTGAATGTTATCGAGCAATGAAAATTCTTTTAAATAAGCAAAGGTCATTGGATCATCGGCATCAAAATCAATTATTCTTTCATTCTCAATAATGTCTTTCAAAGTTCTCCCGCCCCATTGAGAGCTACATAGTAATACATAACTTTCTGGCAATAGTGTTTTGTGCTCCATCTCAGAGGTCACTAATTCTGGTCTCAATATTACTAAATCAATTTCGCCTGATTTTAGGCGCTTACTGATATCATTCGAATCATCAATAATGAAGGAGAGCAGTAAATGAGGGAATGCTTTCATGACTGATTCGCACCTAGGAATTATACGCGAACGCATTATGCTGGTTGGGCCAGCTATCTTAACTCTTATGGTCGACTCTTTTCCCGCACCTTGAATCGTAGCAAGGGCAGCTCCACCCATTTCAACAACTCGTTGGCAATACCTATGAAGTACTTCTCCCTCAGGAGTTAGAAGCATGCCACGTCGACTGCGGACAAAAAGCGTTGTTTTCATCTTTTGCTCTAACAGCCTTATTCGCTGGGTTATCGCTGTTTGTGTTAAGTGCAATAATGCAGCTGCACCATGGACTGTGCCTTCGCTAACAACGGCTTCAAAGGCCCGCAATTGAGGTTCAAGTAAAACCATAAAAATTGATCACTTAATGAAAATAATGAATTATACTGATGTTTCTGCGTATCTTACAATACCACTGTCATTTAACAAAAAGGACATGGAAATGAAAACCCTGTTTAGCTATGCTACCTGTAAAAAACGAGCTCATGCGCGATGTGAAATCTTTGGGGCAAACACCCAATGCGCAGGAACAGCGCCAACATTCTCCTTAGCACAAGATCGTGAGATATTTTCTGCCGATTTTATTCGTGAGGTTGATAATCGGCTTTATTCTTTTCCTGAAAATTTTAAATCAGGTGAGCACTTGTGGGACTCTGGAAATTTAAACTTTAACGAGCGCAGCATTGTAGCCGAGACAGAATTAGTATCCTCTCGGTTTGAGGCCTTATTTCAAGAAGAAAAAGTGCCTATTTGTTTAGGTGGTGATCATGTCATCAAATATTCCGCTCTTAAGGCATTAGATACTACTATTCCGGGAGAATATGGCGTAGTGTATCTTGATGCACATCCCGATTGCGAAGCTCAAAAAATACTGACTTACAGCTCGATATTGCATCATGGTTTTTTGATGCCAAATTTAAAGCCGCGTCAGATCATGCTTACAGGTATTAGGCAATTTACAGAAAATGAAGCCAAGGCATTGAAAGTCTATCAATCTGAGATCGGCGTAATAATGGGAAGTGAATTTGCCTCTACGTCTATGGATAATGTTCTCGATAAAATTATCAAACAATTCTCTGGGTTAAAATATCTTTATTTTTCAATTGACCTGGATGGATTAAACCCATCTTGCGCTCCGGCTGTTGAAAGCCCTTACCCCGGTGGTCCCAGCCTAAATCAAATTATTTATTTAATTCAACATTTGAAAAAAAATTTCACTTATATTGGGATGGATATCAGTGAGTTTATTCCGGAATTAGACAAGAATAATATTACTGCTTTATCTGCTGCTCGCATTATGAAGGAGTTTTATAGTGTGGTTGTTTGAAGAGAATCGGAGTGGAAGTGATCAATATGCAAACTCAGAACGAAAGGATTACGTCTACTATTTACATCTAGTCGCAATGTTAGAGCTGAATCACATTATTTAATTGAAATGTTTTTAATGTGGTATAATCGCTTCCCGATTCGGTCGGTTCGCTTTTAAAAAGGACAACACGATTCGCGATATCGTCAATTGTCTTGATGTGATTGAAAGTAAAATCTTCGGTATGAGTAGTTTCCCTAAATCGACCTAATGTAATGTGAGCTACAAAAGGACGTTTCTCTAATTTAATTCCTTCTGAAGAGAGAGTTTGGTTTAGCGTTCTCACAAGATTGGCAAGTTCTAAATTTAGATGAACAGCAAGTGCTATTATATGAGGCCTTTTTGCTGGGAATAAGATCAATTTGCGAGTGGAAATTGTGATGGCTTGGCAGGTTTTTAATTGTTCTTGAAGTAATGAATTTATTGTATTGAGTTGCACTTCATCGATGTTTTCTAGAAATCGTATTGTGATATGTAAATGATCAGGCGATGTCCAGCGAATATCTTTAAATTGGTATTCATTTTTTAGATTTTTAATAGTATTCAGGCAGTGCTCTTGAATTAATGGTGGTAATGTAAGAGCATAAAAAACACGCATGGTTAATCCTTCAAAATTATACTCTATCAAAAGAAAAAGAAATTACTTCATTAATGTGGTTGGCATTTGTGGCTAACATAATCAGGCGATCGACGCCTAATGCAACGCCCGCACATTCAGGCATGCCATGAGCTAAAGCAGCGAGTAAATTTTCATCGATGGGTAATTCCGGTAGGTGCATTTTTTTTCGTTGGCTATTGTCGGCATTGATTCTATGACGTTGTTCTTTGTCGTCTGTTAATTCATGATACCCATTAGCCATTTCTATGCCCTGAATATACACTTCAAAACGTTCTCCAACGGGATGTCCGTCTTCATTTCGAATTTTTGCCAGTGCTGCTTGTGAGCCGGGAAAATTATAAATGAAATGGGGTTGTGTCATGCCAAGTTGAGGTTCGATCAGGTGGCTCATTAATAATTGCAACCAAGTATCGTGATCGTCTCCAAGATTGGGTACGTTGATGTTGTTGTTTTGTGCCGCATTTTGTAATTCAGAAAGAGATGCTGTGAAAGGATCGATGTTTAAAAATTGACGAAATAGATCGCGATAGGTTACTCGTATTGCTTTTTCGCTATTCAAAATTCGTAGAAATAATTCATCCATTTCATCCATCAATTGATGGTGATTAAATCCGATTCTATACCATTCAAGCATGGTGAATTCTAAATTATGATAACGCCCACTTTCATCGCCACGAAATACTTTAGCAAGAGAATAAATAGAACCGATTCCACTGGCCAACAGTCTTTTCATCGGAAATTCAGGAGATGTTTGTAAAAAACCGATTTCATGATTATCGAGAGGGACTCGTATGCTCGATAGATGAGGATCGGTAGCGGTGACTCGGCAAAGCATAGGAGTGTCCACTTCTAAAACATTACGTTCAGAAAAAAATGCACGTAGTTCTGCAATAATTTTTGCTCTTGCACGTAATTGTGAAATAGACGCAGTGGGGCGCCAGGTTTGTTGATAATCAACCGGTGGGTTTATTGTTGAGTGCATATACTTATTAAATTATTCTTTCGCACGAGAAACGTAAGTTCCGGTGCGAGTGTCAATTTTTAAAACATCACCAATATTAATGAATAATGGAACTCGGATAACCGCGCCGGTTTCTAGTGTTGCGGCCTTATTTCCACCGCTCACGGTATCACCTCGAACACCAGGATCTGTGTCGGTGACAGCGAGATTCACAAAATTGGGTGGCGCCACGTTTAAAGGAACGCCGTTCCACATGGTGATAATGCAAGAATCTTGTTCTTTGAGCCATTGTGCTGCATCGCCTACTGCTGACACAGGGATTTCATGTTGTTCGTAGGTTGCTGGCGACATAAAATGAAGGCGATCTCCATCAGAATATAGGAACTGCATATCCATTTCGACAACATCTGCTGTTTCAAGGGTGTCCCCCGATTTGAAGGTTTTTTCGAGGACACGGCCCGTTTTTAAATTACGCATTCTGACTCGGTTGAAGGCTTGCCCTTTACCGGGTTTTACAAATTCATTTTCAATGATGCTGTACGGATCGCTCTCGAGGATTACCTTGAGGCCCGACTTAAAATCATTTGTGCTGACCATTCCCATGTTGATTCGCCTTATTAAACAGACTATATTTGACCTGGATATTGTATAAACAATCTACTGCGAAGCACAATAATCCTGAGTCTCCAGAAGATTTCAGAAAATTTGTTTGGTCACATAGTGTCAACTATGCTATCGGCACAAATTTTCTAAAATCTTCCGGATCTTCAGTGCTCTTGAGCTTCTCGCTACGATTGATTTATACAATATCCAGGTAACCTTGCTAAAATAACAGAGCAGTAAGTATGAATCAACAGCGATTAGTGAAAAAGCCAACGCCAGACTGGCAGCAAAGTTTGGTTGATGTCATTACAAATCCCAAAATTTTACTGGAATTACTTCATCTTAAGCCCGAGCAAGTGGGTTTGTGTTCGTCCAATAGTTTGTCATTTCCTCTGCGTGTCCCTCGCGAATATGTGGCACGAATGCGAATGGGTGATCCTCGAGATCCATTATTACTCCAAATTTTGCCTACAAAACAAGAATTATTAGCCATGCCAGGCTATAGTCATGATCCGTTACAAGAGCAACAAGCTAATAAACTACCAGGATTGATTCATAAATATCGCGGACGAGTTTTATTGACGGTTACAGGTGCTTGCGCAATCAACTGTCGCTATTGTTTTAGGCAAAATTTTTCATATGAAGAAAATAATCCGGGACGTGCAGGTTGGCAAAAAATTGTTGATTATGTTGCTGCTGATCCTAGCATCAATGAAATAATTTTTAGTGGTGGTGATCCGTTAATCGCGAAAGATAATTTGCTTGCTCAAATTATTCAGCAATTTTCAGTTTTGCCACAAATTAAACGTTTAAGACTTCATACGCGTTTACCCATTGTAATCCCTCATCGAGTCTCGCAAGAATTTACGGCTATGTTATTAGAATCCGGATTGCAAATAATTGTTGTGGTTCATGCGAATCATCCGAATGAAATTGATAATTCGGTTGAAGAGTCGCTGCAAATGATGCGTAAAGCAGGGATCACTGTCCTTAATCAAGCGGTGCTTTTGAAAAATATCAATGATGATGCGCAGGTATTGGCAGAGCTGAGCGAAAAACTATTTTCTAGTGGCTGCCTACCATACTATTTACATACACTTGATAAAGTCGTGGGTAGTGCGCATTTTGATGTAGAGATTTCTCGCGCTCGTGAAATTCACTGGCAGCTTTCACAGCTATTGCCAGGTTATTTAGTGCCAAAATTAGTTAAAGAGGTGCCTGGCGTTTTAAGTAAAGTACCCGTCGATTTATTGGTTGAAAACTAAAATTTGATCAATAGTGAAATATTAGACGATTCCTACAGCCAGGCTTAATAGGCATATTATGCCAGCTGTATTAGGGTGCTGTATTATCTGTAGCTGTAACTAAATAATAGTTCAAAACATTTTGAGGGAATCCGTCAGCTATTAGTAATTTTAAAGCATCTCTTTTGGATAGGCAATTTAATTTATCCTTTATAACCTCAAAATATTTTTCAATCGTTCGAAAAGAAAGTCCTAGTAACTTAGCAGATTCTTTTGCAGTGTATCCAGAATGGAATAAGGCTAAACACTCAATCTCTCTTCTAGATATTTTTATTTTTCGCCCCTTAATAATATATTGCTGTGTTTTCATCTCTGCTATGGCTAAGTTTTTTAAATCATAGTGTGATGGATATTCTTGATGAATAGTCTTTTCAAGGTGCTTATTATTTGATGAAAATTTGATTTGCTTTTTAGCGTAGAAACTTAAAATTGTCTCCGCTCGCTCTTCGAAATAGAGAATGAATGCGTCGAATAATTCCATATTATTTATATAAAAAGACTTCAAGTGTTCATTAGAAGAATCGCCAGAGAATGTGAATATCTCACGGTAATTTGTGAGGTATCTTATCATGCTTAAGCGATTCTTCTCATCGATTTGTTTGTATGTGGAGGACGTTCTATTATTTTTGAGATACTGAATTTCTGAATTTGATACGTTATTTTCCTCATATGAATGATGAACTTGAAAATATTCGTCATACCAGGATGGGTTATTTGTCAAGAGAATTTCTCTTCCGGTATCATAATATCGAGAATATGTGAGAGTCTCGATACCAAAATTTTTGAGTGGCTGTATAATTACACTAATTTCACCTCTCATGTTATAGGGTATTTCTAACTGATTCAGCGCCGCAGATTTAGTTGAATCATCCCTCAATTGCCTATGTCGGAAACGAAAAAAAGTCATGGTCAGCATCTTGTCATTAAGAAGTATTGCTGATTCATTATATGCTGAAAAATCCTTATCGTGATAAGCGGAATATTCATCATCAGTGAATTTTTGACTCTCAAACATGTTAAATGTCACCTATTCAGTATTCAATGGTCAGTACGGTAACTCGTAAAAAGAAAACCGTATATACTGTATAAATACTGTATAATAGAAATGACAGGTTTTTAAGAGATAGTTTTTTTAGTAAAGTCACGCCTTTTCGTAATAAATAAAAGAGGCTTTAGATATCAGCTCTTTTTTGTTTGAACATTTGAATTTATTTTTTAAATTTTCCAGATGAAACTCAACAGTGCGATGTGAAATTTTTAATATTTTAGCGCATTCTTTGGAGCTCATAGATTGTAAGCTTAGCTTTAAGCAATCCCATTCTCTGGGTGTAATGGTATTTATTTCGGTGAGATTGTGTTTTTGAAGAAAGATATTCTGTTGCTTTTGTGTGATGTCTTTTGGTTCAAAGTTTGATTTGCTGAGAAATTCATTAGGGAGATTGTAAAGATTAATAGGAGTGGATTCGATGCTTTTATTTATTATATGTATAGCTTCATTTTGGAAATAGGAAGTAAAAATCTTCAGTGCCTCTAAGTGATTGAGATAATAATTTATGATGCAACCCTTATTTTTATTGGTCGCGAATAAATAATGATGAGCACCTAATTTATTTGTTTCTTGAAGAAGTAAAATATTGTCGTGATTTAGTTCATTCATAAATGGTGCAGCAAGAAATCTAATTGGAGAATCAATCATGCTTGAATGACAGTAAGATATTCGATTCTGAGTATTTTTGGGCTCAATCAAAACTGGATCAGCGCGGTAAAGCATCTTATTGAAATAAAACTCAAGGTATTTAACTTCTGTGCCAGTTGCGAATATCTGTCCATTGTGACCTACTAAGGTGTAAAGAAAGTATTCTAGATCAAATAGGCGTTTAATAGATGCTGTAATCTTTTTAATCTTGCTTTCATAATATCCATATTGAGAAATAAACTCATCAACATTTGTGTCTGTAAGCATCCTGGCTACTCCAGTAGTCCTTTTGGTTCGATCGGTAATTGTACCCCCATCAAGAGCGAGTGTCTAGATAACAACGATATCTAAGGTGCGTATCTTATCCTAGTAGTACTACCAGTTTCATTGGTTAGTACAGATGCTACATTAAATTCAACTCAATATTAGCACATAAGGGAATTATGAATATTAAACTTTCAAAACGTGAGCGGGAATGTATCGCTTATATGATGTTAGGGATGAGTGCAAAGCAAATTGGTAAATGCTTGCGGTTATCCCCAAGAACTGTGGAGTATTATATATATAATATTAAAGTAAAATATAAGTGTCGAACTAAAACTGAGGTGATTGTTAAAACATTTAATTCGCAATTTTGTTAAGTGCATGAATTATATCTTAGAAAAGCAGCACTATAATTCTGGTTAGATGTAATTTAGAAATCAAGATTCGCTGAGAGTGATAATTGTAATTATTTCTCTAAAAGTAGACTGAATATTTTTGTATGATATGCACTAAAACGGATACGCCGCATGTCATCCAAGGTACCGATAGACTTAACTTTGATATATCAGATATCTCTTAATTAAACGATAACAGTTATTATTCTTTATAGAAAAAACGAGTTTCATCATGAATATTACAGTTTGATGAAATTTGCAGTTCTAGTCCTTTCCACATTTCTCCCTGGTAAGTGTGAAAAAGACCAACACCTTTGATAACATCCATGAAATCTGTTTCATTTTTACAAACATTCGCAGCGCATTTTAACATATCTGAACCATGTTTATGCTCAATCCCATCTAGGTGACAGTTGAAATAATTAAAACACATAATTTGATGTTCTTCATTTAATGTAGTGATAAATGGGGCGAGGATTTCTTTGAGCGCGTACAACATTGTTGGAGCTGTGTTTTCATGAGCCAAAACCACGCCTAGCTTTGTTCTGTACCCAGTATCGGATTGATACATCGAAGTCATTTTATTAGCATATAACAGTGTGGATTGTGTGATGTATTGTGATTTTCGAAGTGAGCCGATTTCGAGTGTATCTACGTTAAAAAATTCCGATGATAGAGTGTTAAATAAATTTAACATATATATTACGTGTGACTTTTCACTATTACCCTCGCCGGTTTCTTCAAATAGATTTTGACCTAATAAGGATGCGGTTAGGAAGTCATGTTCTTTTAAAGCTTGATTTAACATTAAAGCGAGATTAGCAGCAGTATGTATTGTTCTAAAGCAGTAGTTGTCCCTTAATATGATGAATTCTTCTTTCGATTTTTTATCGGGTATATGATTCCTTAAACTGCTAAGATTTTTGAGATTGCTATTATGATGCAGATAGAAGGTTATCGTTGCTTCTAGGCGCTCGTGATATGGAATGAAGGTCGTCTTATCGAAAAGAGACCATTTAGTGAATAGCGATTTTTTCATGCATTCTCCATAAGTAAAAGTTTAAAGTAATATTTTGTCCAGTCAATAATGTAAATTCAAAGATAGCTTCATATTATTGCGCTAGTTATTTTAGATTGTACTGAAAATAAATCTATCGTATTCAATACGTAAGACTTATTTGGAGTAACTATTATATGATGTAAGGACTAGTTGGTGAATTACAAACGGAGATAATTTATGAAAAGATCCATGTTAGATTCATATGGGAAATATTTTGAGACAGGTATATATTCTGAAAGATATAATGATGATGTATCAATGAGGGCTTATCACGCCGTGAGAAGGCTCATTTATAACACATTAGGTACTGTCCAATCATTAACTGGTACGCTAGTCACAACTAATAATTTAGTGTTAAAAATCGTAGATTATGGTTGCGGTAATGGCAGATATTTTCACATGCTAAAATCAATTGCAAATTCTCTGAAAAACATGTCAATTACTTTAGAGGTAACAGGGGTGGATCCCATAATTGAAGGTCTATCCGCTTATAAACGAAAATTGTTGAGATGCGGATTTCTTGAGTCAGGGGATGTTTTGTTGCATTCAGAAGTGGGCTCTGTTCAAGAGTTATCTGTGATGGAAAATCAAAATCTTAATATGCGGGTGAGATTAATAAAAAACAGTATTAGCAGTGATCTTAAGGTTGAAGCTAGAATTATAGGCAAACAACATTGTGGCTTGTGTATGTTTGGAGTGTTGTCACATATTGAGGCGCGAAAACGAAGGCAAGATGCCATGTGTATGCTTTGTACGATTGTTGAGGGCAGTACTCTTTATTCTCTTCCTAATGCTGCAAGATGCTTTATAGAAGAACAAAAATTCTTTGGTTCAAGAGATATTGTATACTCGAGAAATGAAGAAATATCATTGCCATACCATCTATATACGAAGGATGAAATTGAGGCTGATATACGATCTTTTCATGGATTTAGCGCCAGTGGCATTTGTTCTGCTAGTGTATTTGATGAAACTATGATCATGAGTAATACATTGGTTAACATGTTAGATTTTTTTATTTCTGAGCATATGCCATTTTTCTGTGTGGAATACTTTAGTAAGTACTTCTTATTTGAAGTTGCTCGGATAGCGGAAGATAATGTTATGCTAGAGTGTGAAGAGACTAGCTGTGATTATTCAAAATGAATCTATTTCGCTATAGCTACCACAACCACTATGGCAATAGAGATAGCCTTATAAATTCTATCTTTTATGGAGTGAAATAATTTCACAGGTGGAGATATTTACTTATCACTGAAAATCGACTTTATTAACAGTAAACTTTGGCTCAACAGAAATAATCACCAGTCCTAAGAGAATAAATATACTGGCGAAAATGAAACTTTGTGTTAGGCTACCATGAAAAACAATAGTCGATAAAGCGATTCCAATTACAGGAACTCCTAAAAAACCGATGGAAGTTGATACCACTGGTAATCGTCTTGTCACTGTAATAGAAGCGAAATATCCAAAAGCACATGCAAATATAGCATTATATAACAATGAACTGATTAAAGCTGTATTCCAAATAACAGAAGGATGCGGCTCTATAATTAATGCAAATATAAGCGTTATGAAGCTTCCTAGGAGAAGTTGCCACGGCAATAATTCTAAAGGTTGACTAATCCATTTGCCAAATCGTGTATGAAGAATGACAATTGTCCATAGTATTGCAGCAGATATTATGCATCCATTTCCTATCAATACATTCTTATCTGTCCAATTGAAACTAGCGGGCTTAAATAGTAAAACGAACCCGAAGAGGCCAAAAATTAAGCCGATCAGCTTAATAGAACTGATTTTTTCTTTAAATAGAAAATACGCGATTGGTGTTGCCCAAAAAGGTGATGTATAGAGCAATAATGCAGATCTGGCTGTATCAACGTAGCTTAATCCGAGTGCTATTAGTGGAAGGGCTATGCCAAGCTCAAGTATCCCAATGCTTAAAATAATAGGTAAATCTTGCCTCTTAGGTAAACACAATTTTTTTTTGCAATAGAGTACTGTAAAGACAATGATACAGCCAAGAAGCGTTCGGGCCAATGTGTACCAAAAAGAAGGCATGTAAGCCAAACCAATTTTAGATATGGGCCAAGATAAGGCCCACACTAATATGAGTGCAGCAAATAATAAATAAGTAGTTACAAAATATCTATCTGGCTTTTCCACACAATTCTGCCTGTGAAATCTAACACGAATAGTATATGATATTCTGTGTCGAAACAAATAATATAGCTTAGATTTGGTTGTAAATATAATATAAATTAAACTATGTTGTTGGAGATCGATGTATATAGATGCTAAATAAGCATTATTCTGTCAGCCATAATACTCCATTTAATTGATTTCATGCCTTTGATCTTACGTATTTTCTACACCTTTAAGATCTATTCTTATGAGTGTACACTTCACAGTTTTATAAAGGTAAACAGCATGTCGGAGGAGAATATGGATTATTTTGAGAGACCAAGGATAGTGTCTGCCCTACAAGCATTTGATAGTATGCCACATGCAGTATGGTGGAAAGATGATGATTTAGTCTTTAGGCTAATGAATCACCAAACGGCAAATACTTTAGGGTATAAAGGGTCTCAAGCGTCTTTCGAGGGAATTACTGATGATAAATTGCCATGCAGAGCATCTGAATTAGCCCATGAGTTTGAGGTGCAAGATACTTATGTGATAAGAACAGGGAAACAGCTTTCAGATGTTTGTTTCTGTGAATATGCGAATAATAGTTGGAAAGTGTTATTGGGCAATAAACATCCCCTCTTTGATGAAAATAATAAGATAGTTGGTATGAGTGGTATTTCCATCGATATTACATCATGTAAAGTAATGCGATCAGCATTATTGCTATTATCTGATGATGACAAGCTGATTGGACGAAAACTTAATAGTTTGAACCAGTTCACGTATATGCTGAAAGAAACATATGATGATTTCGGGTTAAATTTACGCGAGTCTGAGATCTTGTTTTTATTAATCAGAGGAAAATCTGCGAAAGAGATCGGGCGAAAAGTTGATTTAAGCTTTAGAACTGTTGAGAAATACTTGGAACAAATAAAGGTTAAGTTAAATTGCTCCAGTAAATCTGAGTTGGTAGAGAAAGCTATTAGCCTTGGCGCAGGTAGCATCATTCCAAAATCTATAATAGGTGAATCCTAGACTCTTTACAAATAAACACAGGAAGTTTTGATGAATAAAAAAGAATTTGCAGAATCCTTAATTGAGGCAGTACCTAGATCAAATAGCCAACAAAAAGAACTAATAGACAGAAAATATGCCACTTTTTCAGATTCGAAGAGTGTTGCTATTATATTAAACGAAAATGTTAGAAATATTACTTTTTTTATTAGTATGGGTAAAATCGTTAATGAAGATGGTAATATACGCTTTGAAGGATCCTATTATCATGGAGGAGTCTATCTAGAATCCCATATTAATATTTTTACACAGATGATAGAAGATGATCTGGATTTGCTTGAAAAGCTTTCAGATGAAAATGTTGATTGTAGTCAGATATGCAGGGAATGGAATTTTGAAGTAGTAATAACCGATGCATTGCAAGAATATAATTATTGGAAGGAGCAGTGGGAAATAAAGCATGGGTGCAAGGAAAAGTGGTCAGATTTTGATGATATATTGCTTGCTGAGGATAGCACAAATAAACTTGGTTCTCTGAAAGAACGGCAGGACCTCAGAAAAAAAATTGTAGAATCTGCGAAAAAGACATGGGGAGAAGATGGGATAAATCATGAGAAATTCAAGAAACTTAGCATGCTCAATGACACTGCCAAGGGGAAAATAAAAGTCAATCTAAAGTACACATTTTGGTCTGATGATATAATTGAAAAATTAAAGAAATCTGAAGATTTCAATGATAAATTAAAATATCTACGAGAATGTTTTATTCGAGGTGCTCATGAAGTGCACGTTGAATTAGAAAATAAAAGAAAAGAGTTGCCTGATTTAATTGAAGAGCTAAAGTTAGCAGAAGAAGAGCTTGTTGGAATCGAAGATATGGTAAAGTTTTCGAAATCAGAAAAAAAAACAGAAGAAAGTAAAAAATTATCTAAAAAAGTGAAGGCCTCAAAGAAAAATGTAGAAAATGCAAAAAGAATATTGGAAGGGTGTAAAAAAAGAACTCGTATAATTGAAGACACAATAAACCAAAAGGAAAAACTTACAATTTTTGATATGAGATATATTTTTGAAGAAGCGATTATATTTTATCTAAATTTTAACGATCCAAAGAAAAAGATATTGCACAGTTATCCAGGTATAATAAAAAAAGCATTTGGTGAAGCGCTAGTGTTGTTAGCAAGTAATGATGAAAATGTATTGAGAGCTTGTGCAATTGATGTTGAACATATCAGCGCTGTTCGTTTGGAAGAATTGAGGGTGGGTCGGTATAAAAATGGGCACATACTCGGCTTTATGTATGCAAGTGTCTTAGAGGGAAAATCTGATCTGCGAATTGAAAAAAGAAAAGAATTGTTACAGAAATATTACATTGGTAAAGGCATAATTACGTATAAAAAAACCGATACAAATACAATGACACTATATAAGGCATTTTGTCAGCATGAGCTATCACAGTTCTATGGCAAACGAAAGTTTCAATGTGATTATCGTATACCATTGAGGGGTAAGCAATCATCTACTGGTGATACCGTATTACTGCTTGATAATATCATTATCCCATTTCTCGAAGCAGATAAACAAAATGGAGCCTGCCTCATGGTGCTTGGGAAATCAGGTACTGGTAAATCGTCATTTGCAGAGACCTTAGGTGCAAAAGTCTGGTCAAGAAATTGGAACCATCAAGCAAATAAAACATGGATTCCTCTGAAAATTGATTTGAAGTCTTTGCCTATACAGTTAAAAAAGAAAGAAGTTCAGATTTCAGATCACAATAGTGATCATTTTGAAGATATCATCAAAGAATATCTTCGCAATAATTTAAAGATAGAAGAATCTGAAATATCAGATCAATTGGTGTTAAAGTTGCCACTATTGCTCATTTTAGATGGATATGATGACGTGAAGGAATTAATACCTAATTTCTATGAGAAATTTGGAATAAATCGATACAAAAATGTGCGTATAATTGCAACATGTGTTGATGAGTTCTACTTGCAAAATATAGAAATTAACTTATCTGCGAAGTATTTCTGTAATTTTCCGTCAGTTGAAGATGTTGACCTGGCTGAAATATCACTAGATGCAGAGTTAGATGGATATTTTGACGCCTTAAAAAAATTTGATGATGAGATGAAGGAGCTAAATTCAGAGTATAAAGAAGTAATAAAGAAAACGAAAGGAGAATTTAGAGCGGTTATAAAACCTCATTCTCCAATCTATGGCTTAGCTTCGAATCTCCTAATTTTAGAGATTTTGGTAGAAAATATTTCATTTTTTAAATATGATGATAATACTGGGGAATTTACGATAGTTGATTTTTTTAATACTTTATTCCAAAATACCGGTGAAAAATATCATCTAATTAACCTCAAGAAGTTCTTAGAAGCTTTAGTGCAAGTAATGGTGACTTCAGAATCTAACTTTCGATTAAACGAAAAGCAGATAAAAAAAATACAAGATGATTTCAGTGATGAATATTTATATAAAAATTCATTTATTAAATATCTTGGTTCAGGTGTTGGAAAATATTTAGAATTTCATCATGGTTTAGTCAGAGACTATATTTTGTCGGTAAAGGTTTTAGATGATGTTCGTAGGTTAAAAATTCCTCCAAATGAATATGGAGTATCTATAGATAAGTCGATAATTTCGCAGATGAAAATCAAAGACTATTTTAGCATACTCCAGATGCTAGGTGAGCAGATCAATGATTCGCATAAAGAAAAATTAATAGAAATCGTGAATTATGTTAGAAGGCTAGAGAAACCAAGGTCTAAGACTTGGTGCGTTGCTTCGTCAAATGCGATGAGTATCTTAGTATGTTCTCATTATAATTTCAGTGGTATGGATTTGTCTAAAGTTGAAGCTGAAGATTCAGTGCTGAATGGGATGGCGGCTAATTCTGCTGTATTGGCTTATGCAAATTTCACAGGAGCAAGCTTGGTTGGTGCTTATTGCGATGGTACAAATTTTGAACGTTCGGATTTTACTAATGCAAATTTATCAAGAATATGGTTGAGAGGGGCAAGCTTAAAGAGATGTAAAATATCCAATCCACGTTATGATAAAAACATATTTAAGCATTATCGGGCTAGTATTCAAGATATTAATTTTGGTCAATTACCCTTCATATATTGCTCCGATATTGTTGAAACCGTGGCTCTAGAATCTTCTTCATCTGTGCACCCCCAAATTGTGGACTACATAATTAATTATAAACACGATATTGTAGCTATGATTACTGAAAATACGGTTATTATTTGGCGCTTATTTACGGGTGAATGTGATAGAATTTTAAGTGCTGATAGAACGACATTTACCAGTATAGCTTACAGTGAAGGTTCTAGAAAGATAGTGCTTGGGACTACGAACAAAGGTATTTGTTGGGTAGATCCATTAGAACCAGTGCTTAAGTATTATTCTTCCCAACAAGGCAGTGTTGAAGATGTAAGTATTAGCGAGGAAGGAAGTTCAATCGCTGCCGCTTACTCGAATGGCTCTATTTTGTTAATTGATCCAAATGCGGAAGAAATAAAACTTTTGTATTTATTCAAGCCTGGGATTAAGCACAGGATAGCTATCAATTCCAGTGGCCGTAAAGTGGTTGCCAGTGATAGGAATGTCTTGTGGGTGTTTGATATAGAGAATGGGATTATCCTCAACATTGTACTAAGTCTAGGTAATATCAATGATTTGAGCATTGCCAAAGATGCAAATATAATTCTTGTAAGTAGTGACACTGGTGTTTACATATGTGATTTAGTAAAGCGTGAGTTTTTTTCTATCAGTACAGCGCCAGTTTTATCTGCCAGTATCAGCTCAGATGGTTCAACAGTAGCGTGGTCAGACGGGAACGAAATAAGTGTTATTAACACTTCCACTGGTGAAGCAATTGCAGTCATAAAAAATCCGACAACTGTCTCAAATATTCAATTAAGTGGGAATGGAGACGTTATATCTGCACAATCAACTAAATTAGGTGATCCCTTGTTATTTTGGCATCCCGCTAGACACCGATATCATCCTAAACAGGAAAGTGAATCTTTATTAAAGTACTGTGCACTTACACTTGATATGAACACCTTGGTCAGTCTTTATGGTAATGGTAAGATAAAGCTCATGAATCTAAAAAATCGAAAAGGGTTGATAATGCAAGGGCCCCATACAGTAGTAGATTCTGCTTTTTTCTTGTATGGTAAAAACTATATTTCAATTTTAGTAGGTGGATATTCAGAGAAGCAAGGCTATTCTGTATTCTTCTATGATCTACTTGAATACAATACTAAACTTTTAGACGTCTTTGAGACAAAAGTTATTTCAATTAGTTCCGGTATTGACGTTATTGCTATCGGTTGTGCGGATAAGAAAATTTATATCTATCGTGGTGACTCAAAGATAATATTGGAAGACTGCGATATATACCATCCACAAGCTCTAGCTCTTAAGTCAAATGGGACAGAACTTGCATATGCTGCGTCACCGCATGACACCGTTAGATCTACATTCAGTTGTGATGTTTCTGTTATGAGTTTTGATGATAAATCGGTTAAGGAACTAATACACCACTCGGGTTATACAGAACAAGTTGTATACAGTTTAGACGGCTCTGTAATGGCAGCGATGGATAATATGGGGGGTGTTGAGATTTTAATATTTCAGAATAAAAAAGTTGTAAAAACGGTGATACATAAAGATAGTGGTTTTTTAAATGATCGTAGAATTGATCTTAGCGAAAAAGGTGATTTACTTTTAATCTCTAATAATCAATTCAAATATGTTATAGTATATTTCGTGAAACTAGAAGAATTAACGTTTTGTGAATTTTTACAATTTGATGACTATATAAAATATATAAAATTCACTCCCATCGGTTTTAATTTTATCATTGGGTTTAGCTCCGGTGAGATTCAATTATGGGGGGTCATTAATTCTCGTTGGACTTTGCAATATTCTTCTAAAAAGTACAATTCCGTCTTAATGTTGGATAATGCTGATATATCTTATGCGAAAATTTCTTCTTTAAATCGTAGAATATTATGCCAACAGGGGGCATATGATATCAATGAAGTTGTGGTAAGTAGGTTTGTTTTCTATCAAGAAGGTGAAGATGAGCTGCGTAATATGCGCAGGTTAGCAATTGACGAGGCGAGAAAAGCAAGGCAGGTAAGCGATTGTAAAATGAGCCGAGTAAGGCGCGATGTTCAGGGGAGGTACAGCCCTATTGAGCTAATTCAGAATTGTATAGAAAATACTTCTTTATCGAAATATCCTTTCAGCAAGGATATTAGAATTGCAAATCAAACATCTGGATGTAGTACAAATACTTTACGAGAATATCACCGCCAGTGTGATCATCGTGCAATAAAATTATTAGCTGCATCTCGTGGTAGTCAGCAGTTGGGGATACTGAAAAAAATGAGTTACGAAAATTCATCGAGATTAAATAGTTTAATATCTGAAGAATCGTTGAATGATTCATCAGAAAAAAATTCAGAGGAAGAACCACTTATCTCTCCTAGTCCCCACAAAGAGGAGTTGGCAAAATTAAATTATCTTTTTCATTAGCGCCGGAAAGAGTAATATTTAAAATATAATCATTAGGTCTAGCATAAAACAACCCGAAATAACCAGCTTTTTACTAAAACAACTGGCATTAAATTTTTCCAAGAATATAGTATTCTCTACCATTATTCCAATTAAATAAAAACACTACCTTCTGATCTCCTTTAACAAACTTGGAGATCAGAAATGGAAGAGAGAATAGATTTAATTAGTGTTTCAACATTAGAAACGATGCCTGCTCGTCAAGAAATCGAACTGATTTTGGATAAGATTACTCGATCAAATCGTGAATATAATCACTGCATACATCCTGATAACAGCGAGACGACTTTGTCAGTAGTGTCAATAACTAAAAAAATATTGGAAGAAGATATTGATTATTCTTTGGTTTTAAAATCAGAAACTAAAAAAGTTGACTTTTTGAATAACTTAAGAACTTTGTCAGATGATATTATGTTGGGTAAAAAGGAGAATAAATCTTCGGATCGGTTGTCATGTAATCCATTTAAATTTTACCCAGGAATAAATAGCATATTTGACTTGAAAAGATTATTAATTAATATTTTAGAGAAGTGCTCAGATAAAAATGAAATGATTCAAAATGAAGATAAGTTTAATAAAGAGCTCAGGGTTATTGTGCGATCTTCATTAAGTAGCATCGAGGTTTATTACAATGCCATTAGTAGTGTAGGTTCATATATCTTATTGTTAAAGACCAAAATTGAAAAGTTTTCAAGTTCATTTTGTAGTAATGGTGATATAGAGTCACTTTCAGAATATTTTATTTTTGGTTTTTCTAAAATAATTACTAAAGAAAATAATAATGTTGTTTCTATTTTAAATTTTATTAAACTATGGTGCGATAATTTAAGCTTGTTTAACGCGGAGCAGGTATCTTGCCAGTCAAAATTGTTTGTCAATAAAATATTTGATTATAAACAACAAAATAAGATATTAGGTAATACTATATTGGAACTAGTTTTAAAGGATTTAATTGTTAAATCATCAACGCAAAGTAATTCATTAATCGCTCTAAGGAATATAGTTTCTCATAATGACACTAAGCATTATATTGGAAATACAAAATTCTTGGACCCATTATTAATTGAATCTATTAATAAATGGTTGCGAGTGTCTGATGGTCATCAGCATTATATGCTTTTTGCTGCATTATTGCGTGATGCAGTTCTGTATGATGGGCAAAGATTAACGAATATATTGAGTGATATTTCTTTCGGATCCTTTAAGTCGACTAATTTTGCAAGAGCTTTATTTAAAGTTTTTGTTATGAATGATGATTATGTTGATGGTTGTCAAGTGATGACCAGTATGACTAATCCGTGGGCTCAAGAGCTCGAGCAGCATCGTATAAAAATATTTCTACACGCAATAATAGATAGTTTTCAAGCAAGTGAATTTCAATCTGAAGTGGTAGTGCAAGGGTATGAGGATTCAACAGCTAAAGCTTTAGATGGTTTTTTAGTGCAGTATTATTCTGAGAATTCAAAGAAGAGCACAGGTATTGTATCAAAAATTATTGAAAAAGAAGGCGCGCCATTTTATGAAAACTCTCCTGCTGTATGTCAGTTTCTGTCGCTCCCTTTTTTAACCTTATTACGCTGTCCGTATAGCAATACAGATAAAATATCCTTGGCTCGCTTTTTTATGTATTTTGGAAAAGATAGCCGAGAAGATGCTCAAAAAGTATTTTGCAGAAATATAATTGATAGCCTGAAGAAAGGATTATTTAGGCAGTCAAAACTCTATAAATTCACTACAAAACTTGAACAACTATATTTATATTTTTATGATAATGAATTATATAAAAATGAATACCGCGCTATATATGATATTTTTATTAATCAATTAATAGTCGCTACTCGTTTTTCCAGAGATCGGAACATAGAAAATATGATTGATATGGTAGAAACAATGGTAGGCCATATCATTGGTGTAGATAAGGATTGGTTTAGCACAATATTTTCATTCCAAAACAAAAGACTAGGTGAATATGAGTCAGGGCTTTCTGCTGTTTCTGTGACGATAAAAGAAATTACCAGTGATCGTAATCCTTTAAAATGGGATACTAAAGATTTTGTCGATAGAATGTTTTTTCTTTATAGTTATGCAAAGCATCCCCTCGAAGAATATCAGAAGTGGTTGCAAGACAATAATCCTCATTTGCCGACTTCATTGAAAGATTATAATCGCGAAGAACTTTTTTATCGAGCATTTGAACATCAACGAAAACTTTTTGGTTATGATTATCTATCACGCATGGGGTATAAATGTCTACAAAATAGTCAATTGGCCGCTATTTTCGCCGCTACCGCTGATATAAATGCCAATAAACACTTTTTTGCCAAGGTAGGCACTGGCCAAGGTAAATCACTTATTATAGCCTTGATTGCATTACACTACGCAAAGAAATATAACCGTAAGGTTCATATCCTCACGGTCTATGATCATCTTGCGAAGCGTGATTTTGAACGATTTAAACCATTGTATGAATATTGTGGTGTCAAAGCAGAATGTATAGATAATGATGACGCTGTTTTGTCTGATCAAGCTCAAATTGTGTATGGAAATTTACATACATTCTTCGGTGCTCTTTATAATAAGGTAAATAGACGAGTCAATAATGAACAGCAGGAGAATGACTCGTTTGATTATTTTGATCAAGATATTGTTATTCTCGATGAATTTGATTCAATTTTATTCGATGCCGATAAAATAGGAAACTCAGTCTATGATTTTAGTCAGATTCTTGAATTACCAAAACTATCGGAGGTCGTGTTAAGGGATACACATGAATTGAGAGGTCAGCTCTCTTCTGAATCACAGGCTTTTAGAGCGATGATGGTGAATCTAACTAAGTACAAGCTTGATTCGCTGTATACAAACTGGCACTCGAATAGTGGGTGGCATCCCGGAAGTGAGGGATATGATAAATGGGGAGTTCTTCAACGATGGATTGGAAGCCCGCTCTATGAAATGAGTCAAGGTCATTTTTATACTCGGAGCATGTTTTTGAATACTCTAACCTATCTTCTGGGTTACTTCAGAATCATAGGATTTTCAGGCAGCATTGATTTACAAAGTATGACTCGACTAGAAAAGAATTTGAATTGTGGAAAAGGAGTTGTGTACTACGATATGCCTTCATTTTTCGGCCCGTATATGCTCAGAAATAAATGCATTTCTAAAAATGGATCATTACCAGCAAGGGTATGGCTTGATAAGGTTGCGCAAGATGTCATTAATGCTCTAGATGCTAATCAACCGGTATTAGTGTTTGCCGATATCAATCAAAAAGACACGGAATGGAAGGAAATGCACACTCTTTTATCCAGTATAGCACAGAGAAATGGTTGTGAATTCCAAGTCATTGACTCAGAATCTAAAGTTAATAGTGCTACATTGTCACGTGCAGGTTTGCAGAGGACGATAACGTTGGCATCCCACGTGGCAGGTAGAGGCGCAGATTTTGTTGTACAGCCGGAGGTCATTAGGCAGTGTCAAGATGGCAGGCGTGGATTACACGTTTGTATTACCTACGCACCAATGAATGATGATCATTTAGATGAGCTAACATTCGTGCAAATGATAGGGCGGACAGCTCGTATGAATAACCCGGGCACGCATTCTATCATTACAACACATTCTTTAGATATTGATCATACTCATGAGCTTATCAAAGTGACAGAAGCACAAAGTAAGTATACCAAGTTAATGGAAGCTATTTACAAAAAACTTAGCACAGCACGCTATCAAAAAGCACATTTTCAGAAGTGGATATTTTTAAATACTTTTATTAGTTCTTCCAAAATTTGGCCGCAAGTTTTTAGAGATAGAAACTTACAAACACCGGAAGAACAGGCAGACTTTATTCTTGCTAAAGTCATGCAAGTTAAAGTGAAAAAACAGGCAAAGACTAATGGTGGGCCTGGATATTTTGATAAAAAAGCTTCTAAAAAAGACAAACAAGAGTGTTATACCTCTAATTCGAATGTTTTTAGAAAGTAGCAATTAAGCACCGAGCGAGGTGCGAAAGTTCTTCGCTCGGATTAACGAATTTAGGATGTATGTGATATTTAATAAGGATTTTAATCGATATAATCAAGCAGTGCTTTTGAGAAATATCAATGATGATGCGCAGCTATTGCCAGGTTATTTAGTGCCAAAATTAGTTAAAGAGGTGCCTGGCGTTTTAAGTAAAGTACCAATTGATTTAGAAATGGCATAAACAACAACCATTAAGTTGGGACATTGTGTGAGCAAAGCGTACATATCTCTTACCCGATAGATGCTGCAAAAAATGACCTGAACCATTGGTGGTTCCTTCTATTGCTGGGTCAGGATATGTCCTTGACCCCATGATTATTTCTCGCAGAGCAAAGTTCTGAATACAGGATTCTGTAAATAGTCAGTTAGAAGGCTGACAATCTGATCGTAGTCTTCTCACTAACTGGGTATCTCATCGAATGTTTTTTCCAGAGCCCGAGACTCTAAAAACTGTCCGTTAGTTTTCAGGGTGCTTATTTGTATTCATTGTAGTAAAAATTTTCCCTATGGAAGACACAACGCCTGCCACATCGGACAAATTAGCCGGGATGATCATAGCATTGTTTTGTTGCGCGAGCTTGCCAAATTCGTTTAAATAACTTTCAGCAATACGTAAGTTTACAGCGTCGGAACCTCCCTTATCATTAATTGCATTTGCAATTTCACGTATACCCTTCGCTGTTGCCATCGCCACTCGCTCGATTTCTTGAGCACGACCTTCAGCTTCATTGATACGTTTCATACGTTCGCCTTCTGAGCGAGCGATAGCTTCTTGTTTATCGCCTTCAGCGCGATTAATTTTTGCTTGCTTTTCGCCCTCTGATTCTGCGATAAGCGCACGTTTTTCGCGCTCAGCTCGCATTTGCTTTTCCATTGCATCTTTAATGCTTGAGGGTGGTAAAATATTTTTAATCTCATGTCGTGTGACTTTCAGTCCCCATGGCTCTGATGCTTTATCAACGGCAGTGACTATTTCAAAATTAATTTTTTCTCGCTCTTCAAATGTGCGATCTAATTCGATCTTACCTATTTTACTGCGCATAGTAGTTTGTGCAAGTTGTGTTGAAGCAAATACATAATCCATGATGCCGTATGTGGCTTTGACTGGGTCTTGAATTTGCATATATAAAATACCATCAACCTCAACGGTAATATTATCTTTAGTTATACAAGATTGTGGTGGTACTTCGATTACCATTTCCTTCAAAGAATGAACATGAGCAACGCGATCAAAAAATGGAATAATAATATGAAAACCTGGCTCCAGCGTTGCATGATACTTTCCTAGTCTCTCAATAATCAGCACTGTTTTTTGTGGAACAATTCGCGCAGAGCGCATAACCACAATAAATACAAAAAAAGTAATGCCTAATAAAATAATTGTGCTTATATTAAAATCCATGCTTTTCTCCTCAAGGTAATTTAACTTTAAGCGTCAGATTGTTGTGTGAAATAACTTTGACAATAGACCCTTTTTTGATTGTGTCAGATGCTGTGGCTTTCCATGCAGTTCCAAATAATTCAACTTTGCCAAATGCATGTGCTTCGATATCCTCAAGAACAACCGCATTGCTACCAATAACAGTATCAATCTCATGCGTATCATCTTCGCGTAACAAAACACGAGGGTGACAAATGCGCTTAGCTGTCTTGCGAAAAAGCACTAGAGAGAGTATGGAGACACTGATAAAAATGGCAAGCTGCGCATCTAAATTGGGAACAAAACCCATTAATCCTAATAAAGAAACCACCCAAGCTCCAATACCAAAAAATACCATAATAAAATTAGGTGTTACTAGCTCAGTTAGAAGTAATAATAAACCTAGCAAAAACCAGACTAAAATGGGAGATATATTTTCAAACATACGATATCCTTGCATAATTTTAGCGTGATCAGGATACATGAATGCTGAGTAATTGTAAATAGCATACTCTTATGCATATTTGTCACCCTTCTTGTTTTACCACTATTACAAATATATACGGATTTCAAATGCACTTTTTTCAATATCAGAGACTTTTTCTTCCATTATCTTTACCGACCTAAATACCTCACCCCTGAATCCATACAAATCCTCATTTTCTGAATCAATTTTTATTTAGAAATTTTATAAACAACAACCATTAAAATAGGGAATGAGTAATCAAAAAATACATAATTCTTAACAGGGAGATGTTGCTAAAAACCACCTGAGCCATTGGTGGTTCTTGCTATAACAGGCTCAGAATCGCTACTTGATTCGCTATCTTCTCGAATAACACCTAATACTTCGAGCATTTTAAGTTGTTGTTGAGAATCTAATCTTTTATTAAGAGGGAGACTATCGAGTTGCACAGACTCTTCGCTAGTAGCTTTTTGTTTGGCGCTGGCTGAAATTGTATCCATATGGGGTTGCGCATCACTGAATGAACGTAGTCTGACGACTCGGGTAGGTGGTTCTTTCTCTTTAGATTTTCCGGAAGCAAATAGTGGAATATTTCCGCTTGATCTTAAACTGGGTAATTTAGGTATTTGAGCAGTGCTGGAATGTAATGAGCTGGTAGAAAGATTTTTTTTATCTTGAGGACCAGAAGATAA
Organism: Gammaproteobacteria bacterium; assembly: GCA_019748175.1. NCBI lineage: Bacteria > Pseudomonadati > Pseudomonadota > Gammaproteobacteria > Gammaproteobacteria bacterium. Next base: position 71,730 of record JAIEPX010000004.1, on the reverse strand, counting down.
TAGACGCTCCAAAATTTTTTGATAATGTTCATCTTTTGTTCTCGAAGATGTGTGTCCCATGAAAATTACACGTTGTATTCCTATTTTTTTGCAGATTATTTCATCTTCGCTAATAAGTTGTAGTAAATGTTTGTCCAAAGCAGAAGGTTGATAGTTTCCAAAAAAATTTTTCGATATTTTTTGAAAGTGAGCAATATATTGGCTCCAAATGGCTTGAAATGAATCTTCAGTCACTTTAATTTGAGTCAGCAGATTTAAAGCCTGTTCAGATTCTGTCTTGTAAAAAATATTACCTAATGTTTTCACCTTTTTTAAGCTTTCCATAGCAGCTAAAGTATCCACTGCAATATAGGTCAACCGTGCTTCTACAGAGACTTCTTCAGCATTTATTGTGGTGTTGTCTGGAAATGTATGAGTTTTTTGAGAAAATTCACCATCGACTGTGTAGACTGGCAATTTCGCAGAATTGCATTGATTTACAGCTTGGTTATTTTCTTTCATGTCATCGAAAACGTAAATTGCAGACATCCATGTTAGCAGGTGAGAAATAAATTGCATAAACATGATCCCTTTGCAGGTAGGGATTTCTTTTAATAGTGACATTGCATCAATGGCGTGTTTGCAGGCATTGCCACGGAGTTGAAGCTCTCTTATTTTGTCTGGGTTTGAAAGATTGCAAGGTAGAGTAGCTTCTTTAAAAGCAATGCCTATATTGGGGTATTCATTGCTATCCATATGTTCCATAATTTCTGGAAAATTTTTGATTATTCCTTGTAATAAATCAATATTTTTTTGACGCCCTGCTGTCAATACGACGCCTGCTCTATATGTGGCTTCTTCAAATTCTCGTAGAATCTTGGAATCAAAATTCCAAAAGAAATCAAGAGGAGTGATGACGCCATGAACAGTAAACCCCATTTCTTCTAGAAATTTTATTGCTTTAAGTCGATCTTCAAGGGAGCTTTTTGATAATGTCATGTCTGTAAATAAATAAACATCTCGAATGCCATTCGCTTTAAGTTTATTTAACAGATCAATGTTATATTTGATTTCTGTTTTAATTTCACCAGTTTCGTCGGTTTCATTTTCACCTTTGTCATTTTTGACATAGGCTGTATAGGCGAGTGTATGATCCATGTCGAGTAAGGCTGCTGGTCTCATACGACCATGGCCGATATTTACATCAACTTCTGCAATTTTCATTTTTACCTCTTTACTTATTTGATCATGTTTTATTAGTTCGATTCAACATATTGTATTTATGAGGAGAGCTTAACACATTTGAATATAGAGATGAAGCTCAAAAGTCTGTTTTTATAGTCTTTTTCATTGATAGCGAGGGGGTATTATAGGAGATAGTAGGGTAAGAAAGCAGAAGATTTTTCTTACCCTTTTCCAAATTTCTTACAATAAACACGTTAAATCGCGTGCAGAGTCACTTCAACTCGACGATTTTGCGCTTGGCCATCCTGTGTGTTATTGCTTGCGATGGCGTAGCGTTTGCCAAAGCCAACCGGTGTGATCCGATTTGGGTTAACGCCATGTGAACCAAGATAATCAGCAACATTACTTGCGCGATCTTCAGAGAGAATCTGATTGTGGTTGTCACTCCCTGTGCTAGACGTAAAGCCAGCGACTTTTATAGTGGTATTTCGAAACTCACGCATCACTTTCGCAACTGAGTTTAAAGTAGGATAAAAGTGTGGATCTATTTTTGCGCTGTCGTTTGCGAAGGTAATGTCGCTAGGCATGATGAGACGAATATCGTTACCATCGCGTTCAACACGTACACCAGTCCGTGCTAAGTGTCTGCGTAAAAGCGCTTCTTGTCGATCCATATCATTACCAATCGCGCCACCAGCTAAAGCTCCAACGCTGGCTCCGATTAGAGCGCCTTGTGAGTGGCCTAAGGCGGAACCAATGAGTGCGCCGCTTGCGGCTCCAATGCCAACACCCACCGTCGCTTTTGAGACTCGTGGTTCATCTGTGTAAGGGTCTAAAGTCATACATCCGACCAAGGTGGAAGAAACAAGAAGGGTTGCAATCGTCAAACGAAATAATTTCATGGCTTTTCTCTCTTTAGTTTGAAGGGCAGTTAACTTTCCACGGTTTAGCTGTGCGTTAACAAACAAGATCATAGCAAAACTTATGTTGAGGTGAAATAGGGGCTGTCACTATTGAGTTTAAGGGAATCGATATGTAATAATCCGAGCCTAAATAATGAACACAAGGAGAGTAGTATGAAACTAAAATGTAAAATTATAGTGATGAGCCTATTAGCCACTTTGATCAGTGGTTGTTCGACTCAACAATCTCAGTATAGTCCTGGACAATACAATAACGTAATGCGTAAAAAAGTTAATCGCTTTGATAAGATGGTTAAAAAAGAGTTTGAACCTAAGTTTATAGAAGCGCATGTTGATTATCCTCCAAAAAAAATGGCGTTGTTGATTTTTAAAAATGAACGAATGATGGAATTATGGGCACAAAATCCTAATCAACCGTGGAAATTAATCGAGAATGTTCATGTGCTCGCAGCGAGTGGTGGTCCCGGACCTAAATTACGCGAAGGCGATCGTCAGGTCCCTGAAGGTGTTTATCATATTTCTGCCTTAAACCCCTTTAGTAAATATGATGTTTCTATGCGCATCGATTATCCGAATTCTTTTGATTTAGCACGTGCTTATAATGATGGCCGACGATCTTTAGGCGGTGATATTTATATTCATGGTGGACATTTTTCAATAGGTTGTATAGCTGTGGGCAATCGTCTTGCCGAAGAATTATTTGCGATGGTATATCACGTAGGATTGAAAAATGTCACTGTGGTGATCGCGCCTAATGATTTACGGCACGCTCCACCTGTTGTGGGTGATGTGCACCCGTCATGGTTGATGGTATTGGATAGTCATATTAAACAGGAATTACAGGCTTTTTCATCGAATTCAGTATACTCATAGCATCAGATAAAAAAACTAATTAGAGATATTAAGTGTGTTGCAATATAGAAGTGGCTATTTGAGCAACAATAACGCAAAGTGAAAATAATATTGCCATCAGCAGTCCAATCTTTCCGCCAGGTGTTGTTAGTGCACTTTTTTTTGTCTTCACATAACGACCACGCATGACCATTGTCACGGGAAGTAGTATGAGGAGAATTGCCACAAATATACCGCCGTAACCCAATGCTGAGATAAAAGCATGTGAAGAAGTGAGAGTAAAAATATAGGGTGGTGTGAAAGCAACGATTGCGATGAGGAGACGATGAAACGTGCTGCGAGTTAGATGTAATCCATCAGCAATAAAATCAAATAAGCTGAGGGAGACGCCGATGAAAGATGTTGAGATAACAAAAAATACCAAAGCGCTAGAAAGTGATCCAATAAGATGATTGTTGAGTATTTTTTCTAGTGCTTTCGTGCAACCAATTTCAGGACTGCTGGTGTGTAGAATGGAGGTTAAGCTCAGTTCTCCATTCAACGGAATGATTCCAAGGATAACTAATTCCCATAATATATAAACGATGAGCGGAATAAAGCTTCCAATGAGAATGGCTTTTACGAGCATTTTGACATCGCTGTTAAGATACAAACGTAAACTAGGTATGATAATTTGATATCCGAAAGCGGTCACTAATACGGGTAGCGCTAACCACATGCCAATAAAATTCGTATGGTACAGTTGTTCTATGTGAATATTGGGAACCGAAATGCCTAAAAGTCCAAAATAACTTATGACAAAACCGAGTATTAAAAAGCGATTTAAATAATCGATTAATTTTGTACCAAGAGTGACAACAATACCGAAAATAGAAACTAAAAATAAAGTAGTTCCCCAAGAGGGCAGTGCGAAGCCAACCACTTTTTCACTAGAAGTCGTGATGAGTGAGTTCATGCCTGATAAATAAGCGGCCATCAAACAATAAAGCAAAAATAAATAAGCAAGGCTAGCAATAATCTCACCACTTTTTCCAAGCGTTTCTTTTGTCATTGAAATAATGTTAGCGCCTGGTGGTAGCCATAAATTGGCTTCGAGCATTAAAAAAGCCGCGTAAGTGGTGATGGCCCAGCAGAGGATGAATAGAGTGATTGCGGCTAAGAAACCAAATTGTGCCGTAATTACTGGGAGGGCGAGCATACCTGCGCCGATTGAAGTTCCTGCAATAAGTAAAATGGCGCCAAATAATTTATTAGTTCCCGTCATTGTTGTTTCTGCTTTTTAGTTCCGCTTGTTCTTGTGCAATGAGATGAAATTTCAGAGGAGAAGGCATATTACGGAAAGCATCTCGACTGCCACCAGTACCTGCAATAATGATCGTTCCATAATCTAAAAGTCGCCCAGATACAGATTGAACAACTTGAATGCTTTCAATTCTTGGCAATAAAATTTCGAGTGTTGCGCGTTGAATAAAACCGACTTTTACAATGACGCGCTTATTTGTAATGCCGTATTCAGATGTGCGATATTGAATATAAGCTACCACTCCGTTGACAGTTGCTCCGCATAATGCAATAAAAGCAAAAATCAGATAAAAAGGACGGTTGCTGAAAAGAGCCATTTTTCCAAATTGAAAATCGGGCAATATTAATAGTGACAACAGCATCACAACAACCCAAATGATGGTCGGAGTAAAAATAATCCAGTGAGGATGAGTTCGGTACACAACGGTTTCGCCAGGTAGTAATGATTGGTCAATATAACTGAAGTCTAGCATTGTATCTCCTCACCCATTCGTTGATTCTGCAAAATCGATCTTACGGAATCCACGAGGTAACATATTGCCTCTACGTCCTCGTTCGCCTTGATAATACGCTAAATCGGCAGGTTTTATTGTTAAATGTCTTTTTCCAGAGTGAAGTGTGAGGCTTGATTTTTCGTTGAGTATTGCAACGGCAACTAAATATTCTTCACGATTTGCTACGCGTGCAGACGGAATATTCATAATTTTATTTCCTTTGCCGCGAGGAAGTTTTGGTAATTCTGCAATAGGGAATAATAACATTCTGCCTTCATTACTAATCGCTGCTAAATATTGTGTTTCTAAATCAGTGACAAGTTGAGGAGCGAGGGCTTTTGCACCTTTTGGCAAAGCGAGAAGTGCTTTGCCGGCTCGATTTTTACTAATGAGATTTTCAAGTTCAGTGATAAATCCATAGCCTGCATCGGAGACGATAAGATAGATTTGATTCATTTCACCGGTGAGAATAGCTTCGAAAGTTGCGCCAGGCTCTGGTTTTAATCGTCCTGTTAGTGGTTCGCCTTGGCCTCGTGCAGAAGGTAAATTATGTCCTGGCAAACTATAGCTGCGACCCGTCGAGTCAAGAAATATCACGGGCAATGTCGATCGTCCATACACTTGTGCTTTAAATTGATCGCCTGCTTTGTAATTTAATTGTTTGCCATCAATCTCATGGCCTTTACCTGCTCTAATCCAACCTTGTGCAGACATAATAATGGTAATAGGTTCAGCAGAAATCATTTGATCTTCACGAATGGCTAGAGCTTCTGCGCGTTGTACAATAGCCGAGCGTCTTTCATCGCCGTATTTAATGGCATCCGCTTCGATTTCTTTACGAATGAGTGTTTTGAGTCGACGAGTAGAGCCCAATATTTTTTCAAGTTCATCGCGTTCTTTACTTAATTCATCTTGCTCACCACGAATCGCAATTTCTTCTAATTTTGCTAAGTGACGTAATTTTAATTCGAGTATAGCTTCGGCTTGTTCGTCTGTTAACTTAAATCGGCTCATCAAGACAGCTTTGGGTTTGTCCTCGGTTCGAATAATTGCAATGACTTCATCAATGTTTAAAAATGCAATTAACAAACCATCTAAAATATGCAAGCGGGCAAGTACTTTATCGAGTCGGTGTTGTAAACGTCGGCGTACTGTTTCTTGTCGGAATTCTAGCCACTCAGTTAAAATTGTGATCAATCCTTTGACTTGTGGTTTTCCATCGATGCCGATCATATTTAAGTTGACGCGGAAATTTTTCTCTAAATCAGTTGTTGCAAAGAGATGCGCCATTAATTCGTCAGTGTCAATACGATTGGAGCGAGGTGAAATAACAAGACGCACAGGATCTTTGTGATCAGATTCATCGCGTAAATCGTCGACCATGGGTAATTTTTTATTCTGCATTTGAGCAGCAATCTGTTCAATAATTTTAGCGGGCGATGTTTGGTGAGGTAATGCTGTGATGACAATATCACCCTCTTCCAATTGATAAACAGCGCGTTGTTTTATTGAACCTGTTCCTTCGCGATACATGTTTAAAATTTCGGAGCGTGGTGTAATAATTTCTGCGCCTGTAGGGTAATCAGGGCCTTGAATAATTTCGCAAATTTCTTTTAGAGAAGCAGAAGGATTGTCTAGTAATGTTACACAAGCTTGAGCGACTTCGCGAAGATTATGTGGAGGAACGTCAGTGGCCATGCCAACTGCAATACCTGTCCCGCCATTTAAGAGAATATTAGGTAAACGTGCGGGCAGTAATGCGGGTTCATCGAGAGTGCCGTCAAAATTCGGTACCCAATCAACAGTGCCATGCCCGAGTTCACTTAATAGGACTTCGGCGTAAGGCGATAATCGCGCTTCAGTATAACGCATAGCAGCAAAAGATTTTGGATCATCAGAAGAACCCCAGTTTCCTTGGCCATCAACTAAAGGGTAACGATAGGAGAAATCTTGTGCCATTAACACCATGGCTTCATAACAGGCGCTGTCACCGTGGGGATGAAATTTACCAAGGACGTCACCCACAGTACGTGCAGATTTTTTGTATTTTGCAGTCGCTTTTAATCCTAGCTCAGACATCGCATAGACGATTCGTCGTTGAACAGGTTTTAGCCCATCGCAAATATTGGGTAGGGCACGATCAAGAATCACATACATTGAATAATCAAGGTATGCTTTTTCAGTGAACGTACGTAGAGGCACTTGTTCAAAAGTGCTTTCAAACCCGTTAGTCTGTTTCGTCATTGTCTCTATGAACTCAAAAAATGTTAAATCGAGAAGCTAGTGCCATTATAACCACATGCTTCATATTGTCTATGAGAAAAAGATTGCTGTGAAGACTACTAATGGTAAAATCAGACAGTATTAATACGGGTTGTGCTTGTCAAAGGGAGGTAAAGTGTGAATAAAGCGATCTTTTTATCAGGAGGAGGTGCGCGAGGAGCCTACCAAGCCGGTGTTCTCAAATGTATTTGCGACATTCTGGGCGGGGGACAATTTCCTGCATCTATATTAAGCACTGTAAGCGCGGGTGCTATTAATGGTGCTCATCTTGCTGCTTATGCGGATGATTTTAGAGTAGGCACCAACCACATGATCAAATTATGGGGCTCTTTGACTTCAGAGCAAATTTTCCGCGCGGGTAATTTATCGTTGGCAAAATCTGTAATGCGAAATTTTGCAAGTATGGCCTTTCATCTGAATTTGTCTGGTGGTCAACATTTATTAGATACTGACCCCTTGCGTGTGTTGCTAAACGAACATATTGATTTTGATCGCATTAAAAAAAATATCGATCAAGGAATTCTAGCGGCATTTGAAGTGGCTACGACGTGTTATGATAGTTCGCAGACAATCTCATTTGTTCATTCACAAGATCCTGCGCTTGGATGGAGAAAAATTCGGCACTATTCTCAACAAGCGGTGATTACTGCTGAACATATTATGGCTTCATCCGCATTTCCTATGTTTTTTCCCGCTGAAAAAATTGACAATATGCACTATGGTGATGGGGGATTACGACATTCATCACCGCTCCGAGCATCAATTAAATTAGGTGCTGAAGCCATATTAATTATAGGTACACGAAAAACGCCCGAAATTGACGCGCTGAATAGCCTTCAATCGATTACAGATGTAAATTTTTCGAAAATTCTTGGTATGATGTTCAATGCTTTTTTAGATAATCTAGATCGAGATTTGGAGCATATGAATACTATTAATTACAATTATCAATTGATGGATTCCGAAACACGCGGCAAATCGGCTTGGCGTGAATTAAAAATTCTCTATCTTACCCCCTCAATTGATTTGGCGCGTATCGCTACTCAAAAAGAAGTCGTAATGCCTTTTTTACTGCGTTATCTTATGAATTCATTTGGAGAAAAAGAACAAAGTGGTGACTTTTTAAGCTTTTTATTGTTTGAAGCAGCTTATACTGAAGATTTAATTGAAATAGGCTACAATGATACGATGCAGAAAAAAGATGAAGTGGAAAAGTTTTTTTCTTTATGATGATGTAATGAGGTGGCAAAACATCCAAAATTCTCAACCGGGAGATGCTATGAACAATAATCGATCGTCGCGAAATTTTTTGGATTCATTGATCGTCCAAATGGATCTTGGATTGCGTACATTATTCGCAAATCCCGTCGCTCATCGTCTAAATCCTGCTGAAAATGAACCACAAACAAAACTTTCGGAGAGTGAATCAAAACATAGTGCAGGTTTAATGCGAATTAATCATGTGGGTGAAGTGTGTGCACAAGCTTTGTATGCTGGCCAAGCGCTCACAGGACGTCAAGAAGAAGTACGTCAAAAAATGCGTGAAGCGGCAGATGAAGAAGTAGATCATTTAGCATGGTGTGCAGAACGAATTCATGAGTTAGATAGTCATACAAGTTATTTAAATCCTCTTTGGTTTGCCGGGTCTTTTGCGCTGGGTGTTACCGCTGGAATCATTGGTGATCGCTGGAGTTTAGGTTTTGTTGCTGAAACTGAAAATCAAGTGGTTGGACATTTAGATTCTCATTTAGAAAAACTTCCTTCTAGTGACCGGAAAAGTAGAGCAATTGTGTCTCAAATGCGAAAAGATGAAGCAAAACATGCTGCTGCAGCATCAGCGGCAGGCGGAAAAGATTTGCCTTCACCAATCAAATTTGCAATGACTGCAATGTCAAAAGTCATGACATCTGTTGCATATTGGGTTTAATCAGTGATGGCTGTGTTTTAATGCAGAGTAAAAACGTGCGATAGTTTCTGTATAATCTTTGCTACCGAAAATTGCTGAGCCCGCAACAAAAGTGTCGGCGCCTGCGGCGGCAATTTTTCCAATATTATCAGCCTTAATTCCACCGTCTACTTCTAATCGAATCGCTCTCCCACTGTTTTGAATAATTTTTTTTACTCTGTTGATTTTCTCATAAGAAGATTCAATAAATGTTTGTCCGCCAAAACCTGGGTTAACAGACATGATGAGTATTAGATCAATTTTATCAAGTACAAATTCTAAATAATCTAAAGGGGTCGCTGGATTCAATGCAAGTCCGGCAGCACATCCTAATTCATGAATTAAACTAAGTGAACGATCAAGATGTTCAGTTGCTTCAGGATGAATTGAAATCGAAGATGCGCCCGCTTTTGCAAAATCGGTAATAATACGATCAACAGGTTTAACCATTAAATGCACATCAATGGGGGCTTGAACGCCATATTTTCGCAATGATTCACAAACAATAGGTCCAACAGTGAGATTGGGGACATAATGATTATCCATTACATCGAAATGAATCCAATCTGCTCCCGCTGATAACACGTTATCTACTTCTTCGCCGAGTTTGGCGAAATTCGCTGAAAGAATTGAAGCCGCAATTTTGAAGTCAGGCATTATTTAATCCCCCTTTGTTTGGCAATAGTATCATAAGCTTTCTTAATTTCAGCAGTTTTTTTGTTGGCAAGTTTAATCATCTCTTCAGGTAGTCCTTTTGCTACGAGTTTGTCAGGATGATTCGCGCTGATTTTTTTTCGATAGGCTTTTTTCACTTCAGCATCTGTAGCTTTTGAAGTAACTCCCAGTATTTTATAAGGATCTTCAAGAATTGGGCTTGTATAACGAGGACGTTGTGGGCCCGCTCCAGCACCTGCTTTTTGATTATAGGTATATTCCTGATAGTGTCGATGATGGCGCTGATGGAAAATGAAAAAATCCATTGAGTTTAATCCTAATTCTCTACAAATATGTTCTAGAGCGTCGCGTTTTTGGGGGCTGATAAACCCTTCAACTGCTGCGGCTTGAAACTGTATGTCAACAAACATACGCAGGACATCTAATTGACCTTGGCAGGCTTGAAGTAGCTTATCGAGGGTTACCTCAAGGTTGAAGCGGTGCTCCTTGCCTCGAGTGAAAAATTCAATGGCTTCGCGTTTTAATGTTGAGCTTAGATTCATGTTGCGCATAATTATGCGAGCGGCCTGAATTTCGCCTTCACCAACTCGACCACTGGCTTTAGCAATGTGTCCCATGACGAGGAATGTTGACTCGAAGAAAGCTCGCTGTGCTGCAGCGCGACTAAAAGATTCTCCTGTAGTCTGATACTTTTGATGAGGCGCACTCCAATATCCGGACGCCGATAAGTCAAAATATTGGCCTATAAGAAGACCAAAGATGGCGCCCATCGGCCCGCCTAACATCCAGCCCGCAATGAAACCTAATAATTTACCTAGATAATGCATAATCCTAACTATATCAGTAGTGGCGTGGTTTTCACAGGAGGGGGTCAAGTCTTGAATTATGAATTTAAGCTCACCCAATAATGTTAATGGGTGAGCTTAAATTCATAATTCAAGACTTGACCCCCTATTATCTGCTACTATTGTTACTTTGAGTAAGTAGGGAGAAAGAGGGTGACTCATAAAATCGAAGTACCTCATTTAAAAACCTCGTTGACAGGCCCTTTGTTGAAATTAGAACAGGATCTGCTGAATCATCAGGTGGGTATTGAAACCTGGTTACGAGCTCAATGGCGATTAACTCCGCCCCCGTTCTATAGTTCAGTTGATCTACGAAACGCAGGTTACAAATTAGCGCCAGTGGATACGAATTTATTTCCAGCGGGATTCAATAATCTTAATCCAGAATTTATACCTTTAGCGATTCAAGCGGTGCAAAATGCTGCAGAAAAACTCTGCCCTGAAACAGTTGACTTTTTAATTATTCCGGAAAGCCATACGCGCAATATTTTTTACCTGGAAAGTTTGGCAACGTTACAAGAAATCATTACTAAAGCAGGTTTTGCTGTACGTATCGGTTCTCTTTCGAAAGATCTCGAGCAATCCACTAAAATCGATTTGCCCTCAGGGCGTCAAATAGTTTTAGAGCGGGCTATTCGTAGAGAAAACAAAATTGGAGTAGAGGATTATTTTCCGTGTTGTGTAATACTTAATAATGATTTATCAACAGGTGTCCCACCTATTTTTGAAAATCTAGATCAACTTGTGATGCCACCTGCAGAACTAGGTTGGGCGAAACGATTAAAATCAGCTCATTTTCAACATTTTGCGAATGTAACGAGTGAATTCGCGCGTGAATTAAATTTAGATCCTTGGCTTATTTCTCCACTATTTCGATATTGTGGAGAAATAAATTTTATGACGCGTGAAGGTGAAGAATGTTTAGTGCGTAATGCAACAACGTTGTTTAATGCTGTGAAGGTGAAATATCAAGAGTATAATATTCAAGATGATCCGTTTCTTGTTGTAAAAGCGGATTCAGGCACATACGGTATGGCAGTGATGATGATCAAAGACCCACAAGAATTGACGCAGTTAAATCGGAAGCAAAGAACAAAAATGGCTGCTCTTAAAGGTGGGCAATCCGTGTCACGTGTGATTATTCAAGAAGGCGTTTATACTTTTGAAACAGTAGGGGAAAAAGAATCGGTGGCTGAACCCGTCGTATATATGATCGGAAATCATGTGATCGGAGGTTTCTATCGTGTCCATGCAGACCGTGGTATAGACGAAAATCTTAATGCGCCAGGAATGAATTTTGAACCATTGGCCTTTGCTGAAGCCTGTATCGATCCATGCGGTAGCAATCACGAAAGTACCAATCGTTTTTACAGTTATGGTGTGATCGCACGATTGGCTGCGTTAGCAGCAGCTCGTGAAATGAAGGAACTACAACATGAGCATTAAATTAGCGGTCGTGATGGATCCCATTACTTCAATTAATCCGCCTAAAGACACAACCTTTGCGATAATGTTGGAAGCGCAGCGTCGTAATTGGGAAGTTCATGTAATGGAGCAAAAAGATTTATTTTTAAAAGATGGGGTTGTAAGCTCACGTTGTGATCAAGTAAAACTGTATGATAATTCAGAACATTGGTTTGACATTATCGATGAGAAATTTCAAGAGTTAAAATATTTTGATATTATTTTAATGCGAAAAGATCCTCCATTTAATACAGAATATGTTTATACAACCTATTTGCTAGAGTTGGCTGAAAAATCAGGCGTGAAAGTTTTTAATAAACCTCAGAGCCTTCGAGATGCCAATGAAAAATTATTTATTGCTTGGTTTCCTCAATGTACACCCCCAACGTTGGTCACTCGTAATGCGAATCAATTAAAAGACTTTATTGATGAGCATAAAGATGTTGTACTAAAACCTCTTGATGGTATGGGCGGAGGTTCAATATTCAGGCTAACTCAACACGATGTTAATAAGATGGTTGTAATTGAAACGCTCACTAAAAATGAAACTTCTTATATAATGGCCCAGAAATTTATCCCCGAAATTTCGCAAGGTGACAAACGCATCATTATGATTAACGGTGAGCCTATATCATACGCTTTAGCCAGAATTCCAAAAGCTGGTGAAATTCGTGGTAATTTAGCTGCTGGAGGTACAGGTGTTGGAGTTGAACTGACCGAACGTGATCACTGGATTTGTTCGCAGGTCGGACCCACGCTTCGCGAAAAAAAATTACTTCTCGTAGGCCTCGATGTTATCGGTGACTATTTAACTGAAATAAACGTTACCAGCCCAACATGCGTTCGTGAGCTCGAAAAAATCTACGGCATCAATATTTGCGCAGACTTTCTCGATGCGGTGACGCCAAATATTGGCTAAAAACTGCGAGTGGAACAGGAATGCGAAATTCACCGAGTACATAAGGCCAGATTTCACCTGTGCCATAAAGTAATTCGATGCCGTTAATCGTGGCATGTCCCTTGGCATGAGTAAGCGTGTAATTTTTTAAGAATTTGGGGTCAGATGCTATTTCCTGTTTGGTTTGTTCTACCAAATCGGGACTTGGTTTTTCGCCGGTACGTTGTGTATAAATTTTTATCCAAGACTTCTGAGCTGATTCAGCGATTGCTTTGAGTGCAAGGTCAACTTTGTCTTTTCTAAATAATTCAGTGATTGGAATGTCTCGGTTATTTATCTTATCCCAAACAATTGTTTGAAAATAGGTATCAGGATGAGCGCCACCTTGGTATTCATAAGTAATGCCTGAAATGCTAATTACAGATTTGTTTTCAAATGTAATTTGCCATTTTGTCTCTAATGAAAGAGGTGGAAAATATCCAGAGTGCCTCGTTTTTTCTTCGTCAGCATTTTTTTTGGTTTCATCCGCTGCAGATTTGAATCGATTGAGCACATTATCTTTCAGCGGATCAATAGACATGATGGCCTTAGGTACATCAAGACTAAGCATATAGAATCTATTTTTTTCAACTTTATGATATGTGTCCGAGCTATAGACTACGTTGTTAAAAGGGTACAATAAAAGCAGTATTAAAAGATATCTCATGATCATATTAAACCTCTCTAATTTATTCGGCTATTACTTTCACTTGCGTGAGTTCTTGAAATCCAAATTTTCCATGCTCACGTCCAACGCCAGAAGCTTTGTAACCACCGAAGGGATTGCATGGTCGCCAGTGACTTCCAAAATTAATGTCTACACATCCTGCTTCGATTTGGGCAGCGACGCGTCTTGCTCGTTTGGAATCAGAAGTGAAAATAAGACTACTGAGTCCAAAGATTGTATCGTTTGCTAAAGCGATCGCTTCTTCTTCTGTTGAAAAAGTGACAATTGGTAATACAGGGCCAAACGTCTCTTCTTTCCAAACTCGCATTGTTGGTTTGATATCAGAAAGTAGAGTGGGTAAATAATAGGCTCCTTCATGATTCTCGGGTCTTTTTCCGCCACATACTATTTTTGCCCCTAATGCTACAGCATCCTTAATTTGAGATTCTAATAATTGTAATTGTCGCTCTGCGGCGAGAGGACCCAATTGTGTGTTGGGATCTAGCGGATCACCAATTTTCACGGTGCTCAAATAATTAACCAGCCTATCTAGCACATCTTGAAAAATAGAATCATGAACAATTAATCGTTTTGCAGCGCTACAAATTTGGCCGCAATTTTCAAATCGTTGGGAATAAACTCGAGAAATGACACGATCAAAATCTAGAATTTTTGCGTCTTCAAAAATGATGGCGGGGTCAGACCCTCCCATTTCGAGGACACTTTTAATTCCTTTTTTGGCTGCAATTTCAAATAATTCTTTCCCTGTGTGTGAGCTGCCAGTGAACCAAATTAAATCAATATTTTGTTCAATAAGTGAATGGCCGACGCTACCGTCACCATATACTTCAGAAAATACTCCATCAGGTAATTGCAATTCGTCCATCATTTCTTCGATGAGTTTACCAATTAACGGGCATTCTTCCGAATGTTTAAATACTACAGGATTTCCAGCAATTAAATTTGGAATAACGCCCCAAATAAAATTACTTAATGGATAGTTCCAGGGTACTATGCACGCAGTCACGCCAATAGGCTCATAAATAATTTGATGAAATGCTGATTGATCCTTTGATTTTTCACTCACTGTAATTTCATTTTCCAAATAGCCGGGTGCATCATCTACAAATGCTTGTAGATAATCGAGCGTAAATTCCATATCTTCGATGCTTTGAGAAATTGGCTTGCCTATTTCTAGAGAAGTGAGTTCAGAGATTTCATGCGATCTTTTTTCTATCGTATTGTGCAGTGGTCGCAATAATTCAGCGCGTTTTTTTGCGCCCAATGTTTTCCATGGTTTTTTAGCGGCATGTGCAAGTTGAACTTTTTCAGCAATATCTTGCGCCGATGATACATTGACTTCTCCGATGACAGAGTAGTCTGCGGGATTTAATGATTTTAACGTAGTCATTATAAGCGTCCATTCAAATGGCAAAAATCGTAGTATAAGCGGATCATAATGCTGAATACCAGTATGAATTGTTCGGGCATAGAAATTATGGTATGTTCAATTTGTCTTAGAATACTAGGAGAGCTAACAATGAAATACTGGTTATTCAAATCCGAGCCATCTTGTTTTAGTGTTGATGATTTAGCTAAACGCCCCAATCAAATCACTGGTTGGGATGGTGTGCGAAATTATCAAGCCCGTAATATGATGCGTGATGATATGAAAGAGGGCGACCAAGGATTTTTTTATCATTCCAGTTGCGATGAACCGGGAATTGTTGGTCTGGTACAGATTGTAAAATCATTTTATCCCGACGATACTCAGTTCGATCCTGATTCAGATCATTTTGATCCAAAAAGTTCTCCTGCTGATCCTCGTTGGGGTATGGTCGATGTTAAGTTATTAAAAAAATTTGATCGTGTTTTAACACTAGGCGAACTTCGTGATCATCCTCATTTATCTTCAATGGTCATTCTTCGCAAAGGTAATCGATTATCAGTGACACCCATTGCATCAGAAGAGTACCGAGTCATTTGCAGTATTACATAATGGTGCTATTCTGCAAATATTACCGTGATAACAGTAATATTGTTTGGTTTGTATCATTGGCGGCGACAAAAATAAGGCAAACATGGCAATATTGCTGTTATCGCGGTAAAAATATCAAGTTTGCTTATTTAGACATTGACAATATTATGCAAACAGGCTAAAGTTACCGCTAAGACAGTAATTTTGGATAGAATGGATGAGTGACTTTATTACAGCAATTGCAAAAACGGTACAGTTTGATCGAAAGCAAGCAGGTTTAAGCCAAAAGCAATTGGCCGACTACGCTGGGGTTGGCAAAACAGTGGTTTTTGATATTGAGCACGCTAAATCGACTGTACGACTACAATCGCTATTAAAAGTTCTTCATGTGCTAAATATTAAATTACTGATAAAAACGCCACTGAGTTATACGGAGACAGAGCATGAGACAGGCTAAAGTATTTAATCATGATATTCAGGCTGGCGTTCTGACAGAAACTGATGAGAAGATGTATATATTTGAATATATCCAGAATTATAATGGCCCGCCCATCTCACTGACAATGCCATTAGTGCATAAACGTTATGAGTATAAAAAATTCCCTCCTTTTTTTGACGGTGTTTTACCAGAAGGTGTAATGTTATTGGCGTTACTTAAAGCGGAGAAAATTGATAGTGGAGATTATTTTAGTCAATTAGTAAGAGTAGGCAATGATCTGGTCGGATCTGTGACGGTCAAGGAAATCAAATGAGAATTTGTCCTATAACCTACGAATCGATTCGAGACGATCGCCGCTATTCTGAACGTGGATTGAATCTGTTGTCACCTAAATTGAAAAATCTTTCCTTGATACAACTAACAGCTGACGAATTACGTAAAGAAGCCATCAAACGTGCTAATAAAATGTCTATTCAAGGTGTTCAGCCGAAATTAAGCGCCATTTTGAGCATCAAAAATGAATCTTTTAAGATTGTCGATTCATTTGGTAAATATATATTGAAACCTGAGCATCAACTTTATTCCGAAGTTCCACAGAATGAAGATTTAACAATGAGGTTAGCAGCCTGCATTGGTATTGAAGTACCTCTCCATGGCTTACTGTATGGAGTAGATGGCTCATTTACATATTTCATTAAAAGATTTGACCGATTGAGTCAAGTGAAAAAATTGTCCGTCGAAGATTTTTCACAACTTTCTGAACACACGCGATCAACTAAATACGATTCTTCCATGGAAAAAGTGGTTTCAATAGTCGATCAATTTACAACGTTTCCACTGATTGAAAAAGTTAAGTTATTTACACGTACAGTTTTTAATTTTTTAATTGGAAATGAAGATATGCATTTAAAAAATTTTTCACTTATTACGAGAAATAATAAAGTTGGGCTTTCCCCTGCCTATGATTTCTTAAGCTCAAGTATAATATTGTCTGGCAAAGAAGAACTTGCGCTTCCGCTCAACGGAAAAAAGAGCAACATCAGGAGAAAAGATATCATTGATTACTTTGGAAAAGATCGAATGGGGCTGAATGAAAAAATTGTTGAATCTGAGCTAGCAAAGATCAAAGCCCAATTACCCGAATGGAATAGATTAATTGACATCAGTTTTTTGAGTGCAGATATGAAGCAAAAGTATCTTGATCTCCTAAGTGATAGAGTAGTCCGTCTCTTTTGATCTAATGCATGGATGTATCATCACCCTTTCTAATTATTATTCGCAGTTGACTGTTCTAAAGATGAAATTTTCCATAATTGACTAGAGCTAGCACGGTTAATAGACCAAAAAGATCCGATGCCGATAAATATTAACCAAAGAGAAGCTGCGGCGAAAGAACCTGTTGCATGATAAAGAGCATTTTCGATGGGGGCTGTGAGGCCTCCGAGAATTGTCATGCCAAGTGTAAATCCGAGTGAGCTACCACGATATCGAAATTCGGGTGGAAAAATATTTTTCAGAAATGCATTCGAGGGTCCAAGAATAATATCATTAATAGTGACAAAAATAATGGAACTAAAAATTAGCCAGAAAAAAGAGTGTTGGTCAATTAATAGAAGTAGTGGATAAGAAAATATTATCAATGAAGCTGCCCCAAAAAGCATGACTTTTCTAGCTGAAAAGTAGTCAGCTAATTTTCCGGTAATTAAAATGATGATGACACCTACTGCAATCATCAAAGTTTGTAGCCACATTAATTGATGAGCAGTCATAAACCCTTTTGTCATGAGTACAGGATTTACAAATGTAAGTACTGTGGTGAAAGGAATCGTAATAAATCCACCGATAAACGCACCGGCAATAATTTGGCGCGGATACAGTTGTATTAATTTTCTTAATGAATGCTCTTTGTTATTGGCGGGTTTAAATTGAGGTGATTCGTGTAGTTTTTTTCGATAAAGAACGCCAAAAACACCAATGAGACCCCCAACATAAAATGCGATGCGCCAACTCCAGCTGGGCATAAAATCCATAGTGAGTAATACGCCGAATAATGACGCAAATATTGAACCTGAAGTCATTATTGCAGCGAGTGCGCTTCCAGAAAATCCTTCACGCGTAGGTTTGGAATGTTCAACGACATAAATTCCTGCGCCATTATATTCCCCGCCAAAACAAGCAATTTGAAAAAATTTAGTGATGACAATAATGACAATAGCCCAAATGCCAATGCTTTGGTAAGTAGGCGTGATACCAATAATAAAAGTAGTGACGGCAATTCCATACATGGAGAGTAGTAATGCGCGAGGTCGACCAATCATATCGCCTATATGTCCAAAGATAGCTCCTCCAAGTGGACGCCCCAGCATAGAAATCATAAGGATATAATATCCGTTGCTTAAGGCTTCATAAGCATCCTTTCCAGGAAAAAATTGAGTGGCAATCAACGGAAGAAAAATGGCAAATAAAGCATAATCGTAATATTCGATCATGGTACCGATTGCGGCGCCTATAAAAGATTGTGTTCGTAATGTTGTTGCCATATTTTTACTATAAAAAAACATGGAGTTATTGTCAAACGTTATTTTTGGGTATAATTATAAATTGGATATTAGTTTTGCTAACTAAGCATGTGGCTCGCCTCTTCAAATTAATGGCGGTCGTTGGACGATATCAATACAGGGAGCTATAATATAATTAGAAGTAAGTTGGAGAACTGTATGCGAAGAATCATTAATGAAAGAAATCGACTTTTTCAGTTTAATTTGCTGTCTAGACCGTTGCATTCTTCTGTTTGGGATTTGCCGCGCAAGATGGGAAGGGTAATCAAGTTAGGCCCCGATAAAAAAGATCATGAAACCCAACAAGAATATCAAATAAGATCATTGCGGGAAGTTAAGCTGATAAAAGAGCTGGGAGATAAAAATAATGAAGTCACATTAATAATTCGTGGCACTGTTATTAGTGCTGAACCAGCTATTCAAAGGGAAATAGTAGAATTGTTTACTCAAAAAGAACCTCTGAAAACAATACCACAAAGAATTGCAAAAGAACTGATCCCTGGACATATTTCATTATATTATAATGCTACATTTATTAGCCATCTAAATTCCAAATTTAAAGATAGAGATGCCGCATTGTTGACTGATGTAAAGAAAGGCATAACTGATGGGCACAATACATCCTTTTATGCTGTACAGTTGAATACGCAAATGATTAAAAATTTTGAAATAAATGTAATGGAATCGGATATTATGCCTTATAACTTAAAGCCGTCTAATATTACTGATAATTGTTCTAGTGCCATTGCAAAAAAAATTACCCCTGCATCCCCTCTAGAGGTTATGAATATTAATCCTATTGCGGCGATGAGGCAAATGTTGGTTGTTCTCGCAGAAGAAAATGGCTTCCATTCAGATGATTCTTATGCTAAAATCGTAACTGTGTTGCGTGCTAGTGGCCTGACGCGAAACCTAGGTGATACTGCTCGAGACGAACATGACTACAAAACCACGAAGAAATCAGTTGTGCACGGAGAGGATTCATTAGATAAGCCTGCTGAGAGGGAAGCTCATAACGAAGACAGCGGGCATGGTATTGATACACCGAGACCAAAGAATTAGTTAGGGCTATTTAGTCTTTTGAGTTTGTTTAGAGGAGATTATTTTATGAAGAAGTTTCATCGCGGATTCTCACTCGCTGTTCCTAATGTATTGACGCACACCGATCATACGCGCCTATGGGTCGAAAAGTCACAGAAATTGACACTCGAGTTTATTTTGAGTTCATTAGAAGCGTTACAAAAAAATCTATCTGATGCCCGAATTTATTTTAAACCAGAAGATACACGGTACGGGCTTGCTAAAAGCTGTTATGAAGATGTCTATCTGATTGTGGAATCATTATATAACGACGAAAATACTCGTACGAGTTTAACTAAAAAAGATGCCAAAATTGTTTCCCAAGCTTACGCTGAATATGCTGATTTTATTCGACAAACAGCTCCTGCGAAAGATTATTCTTTAGTTAGGGAATGTGTTGCTAAAGCAATTGCGCTCGACCCTACCAACCGCTTGGCAGAAATGACGAGTGATGACATTAAGGTTAATTTTCATATGTAATTAAATCAAGCCATTCCAATTAAGAATTACAGAAGCAAGAAATAAGAATTTTTACGCCAAGGATGACAGCATTTTTATGTAACTTTTATTGTCTTAATTTATAATAAATTTTTTTCTTAAGAAATATAAACATCGAATCGACTGCTTTCTCCAAAGTATTCCAAATCGGGCTTGCGTTCATTCAAATGTGGAGCGTGTCTCGGTCTTTTAACTACGACACGTTTTTTTGATATTTCACAAGCTTTTTCGAGTAATAATCCCGCATCAATATCTTCGCCGACGATTTCCCGTAAGACACGCATTTCTTTTTTCACTAGCGCGGATTTTGTTCGATGTGGGAACATAGGGTCGATATAAATGACATCGGGACATTCTTTTTCTGAAAGCGATTTTAAATAGCTCAGGCTATCCGTAACCATTAATTGTAATGTTAAACTTGTAAAAAAAACATCATCTCTTGCACGATTCATGGCGTTTTGAACGAGTGCAGCAATAATAAGTGATCGTTCAATCATTGTGACAGAACAGCCTAAACAAGCTAGCACAAAAGCATCTTGTCCCAACCCAGCAGTGAGATCTAAAACGGAGGGGCATTTTAATGATTTTAATCCGACGGCTTTAGCGATCAATTGACTTCTTCCACCGCCATATTTGCGACGATGAGCATATTTCCCACTGATGAAATCCACCCAGATCGGGCCCGGTGCTTTTGGGCCTATGAGTTGGAGTGATAAAGTATCTAAATTAAAAATTAATACGGCGGTGTAATATTCTTTTTCTGTAGACTCAATGAGAGGAATATTTAAACGTTGGCTCAAAGTAAATGCTTCTTCTAAAAGGCTTTGGTCTGGTCTAATGATTGCGATATTGGGTTTCATAATCAACGTTTAGGATTGAAGTATAGAGGAAGGTATTATTACCCATACTCATTCATTTGCCAACGTGTTTGATTAGAGATACGAGCGGGAACGCTCGGCCGGAGATACTCTTCAGGGTCGAGGTTGTTGGACGTTCTTAGTGATTCAGGCTATCAGTACTTGTTCTCAGTTGCTTTATTCCAATGAATACAGTAACTTCAGCGGTCATGACTACTCAATATACTTCCGAAGCCATAGAGGTTTTAACAGGCCTTGACCCAGTGCGTAAGCGCCCTGGGATGTACACTAACACCCTAAATCCTAATCATCTTGGGCAAGAAGCATTAGACAATAGTGTCGATGAGGCCATCGCTGGCCACGCCTCTCGCGTCGAAGTTGTGCTACATAATGATGGTTCATTAGAAGTGATTGATGATGGTCGAGGTATGCCGGTCGATATTCATCCACAACACAAAATCTCCGGTGTGGAACTCATTCTCACGCGTTTACATGCGGGCGCAAAATTTTCTGCAAAAAACTATAAATTTTCTGGTGGATTGCACGGGGTTGGAATTTCTGTAGTGAATGCTTTATCGACGCGTTTACAAGTTCAGGTTAAAAATAATGGCCAAGTTTACCAAATGGATTTTAATGGTGGTGAACCAGCTTCTAAATTGAGAGTGGTAGACACGTGTGGTAAACGTGAAACAGGAACCAGCGTACGTTTTTGGCCCGATGCACAATATTTTGATACGGTTAAATTTCAAGTCACACAATTAATGCATAATATGCGTGCAAAAGCTGTGTTGTGTTCTGGATTGCGCGTTGTTTTCACTGATCATCTGGGTGATCGATCTACAGAGTGGTGTTATCAAGAAGGTTTGAGTGATTATCTCAATTCTTGTTTAGAAGAGGCCATTCGAATTCCTGACGAATTATTTAAAGCGAGTTTTGCGAGTGAATCTGAAACGGTGGATTGGGTTGTAACTTGGCTGCCCGAAGGTGGGCCCGTTATCGGAGAAAGTTATGTTAATTTAATTCCAACGACGCAAGGTGGTACTCACGTCAACGGATTTCGTACAGGATTGTTGGATGCGATGCGTGATTTTTGTGAATTGCACAAATTACTTCCGCGCGGTGTGAAAATTGTTCCCGAAGATATTTGGGAAAATATTGCCTACGTTTTATCTGTTAAAATGCAAGACCCCCAATTTGCTGGACAAACAAAAGAGCGTTTGTCGTCTAGACAATGCGCAACATTTGTTGCTGGGGTCGTTAAAGATTCTTTTAGTTTATGGCTAAATCAACATGTTGCATTGGGTGAAGCTCTCGCTCAAGTATTTATTTCTAATGCACAACGTCGCACACGAAATAGTAAAATAGTTGTACGCAAACGAGTAACAGCAGGGCCTGCGTTACCTGGAAAATTGGCAGATTGTGTTAGTCAAGAACCTGAGCGTTGTGAGCTTTTCTTGGTAGAAGGCGATTCTGCAGGTGGATCAGCAAAACAAGCTCGTGATCGTGATACGCAAGCGATAATGCCGTTGAGAGGAAAAATTCTTAACACATGGGAATTAGATTCGGATCAGGTTTTAGCGTCTCAAGAAGTCCATGATATTGCAGTCGCCATGGGAATTGATCCTGGCACAGATAATCTTGAGGGATTACGTTATCATAAAATTTGTATTTTGGCCGATGCCGATTCCGATGGTTTGCATATTGCAACTTTATTATGCGCGCTTTTCCTGAGGCATTTTCTGGCGTTAGTTAAAGCAGGGCATGTTTATGTAGCAATGCCCCCATTATATAGAATTGATGTGGGCAAAGAAGTATTTTACGCGCTCGATGAACAAGAAAAACAGGGCATATTAGATCGTATTTCCGCTGAAAATAAAAAAGGTAAAGTTGAAATCCAACGATTTAAAGGATTAGGTGAAATGAATCCTCCGCAATTGCGTGAAACCACCATGGCAGTAGACACGCGTCGATTAGTGCAACTCAGCGTTGATGATTCTACTGAAACGACAGAATTGATGGATATGCTGTTAGCTAAAAAACGTGCCTCCGATCGAAAAACTTGGTTAGAAGAAAAAGGCAATTTAGCTGAGGCTCAATAGGGCGCTCTTTACTTCTAAGGCCTCATAGAGTACATTATGCGATCAATTAAGTCACAAGGAGTGTGAATGTTATTCAGGCGCAAGGTCGCAATTCTTTCTGCATGGTTTGCATGCAGCTTATTGCTCAGTTCTTGTTCTACTCCCTATCTAACGGTCAGTGCCGAAAATGATTTTAGGCATGGCTATTATGCTCGCGCCTTTGAAAAACTCTGGATGCCGGCACATAGTGGCAATCCTCGCGCTCAGTATGCGCTGGGCTATCTTTATTATTATGGTTTGGGCATTGTTCGTGACGAAGATTTGGCGCGAGTATGGTTTAGGCATGCCGCAGAATGTCATTATCCTCCGGCAGTTGTCGCGTATAAACGATTGACCAACCCTGAATATACTCAATATGTAGCTATTCAAACGCCTGTACGAAAACCGCAGTATAAGACTTTTAAATTTTATGGTGACAATAGCAGCCCAAGGAAGTCTAGATAATGAATTTTAAATATAGGCTTCGTCAATGCATTTCTTTATCGCTAGCAGTATTCTTAGGAGCTTGGTCTGGTTCGACATTGGGTATTCCTCAGGGTGTTGGACGTATGATGCCAGCACAAATTTATGGTCCTGCTAGTCCTGTTGCACCAGCGCAAGTTAACCAATCAATGCCAACTCCTCCAGCGCAAACGCAAGACTTTTCACAAAGCCAAGAGTCTGATTCTGTAGGAGAAATTCCTGAAGACACAGCAACTCAAGATCAAACTGTTTCTGTGAGTCAACAAGATCTTTTAAAGCAGGCTCAACAATCTTCTCAGAATGAAGCAGCGAATAAGAATCCCAGCACCGCAAATTTTCAGCACGAAAACAAAAATGGTTCCAAAAAAGAATTATGGAATTTAAAAGATGTGGATATTCGAACGTTGATCAACGAAGTTTCATTGATCACCAGAAAAGATTTTATTGTGGCGCCTGATGTCGATGCAAAAGTCACATTTATCGCAAAACAATCTTTATCACCCGATGAATTATATCAAGCATTTTTAGCAGTTTTACGCACATATGGTTATGTGGCAATCCCTGAAGGAAAAGTGATCAAAATTGTTTCTGATAAAACACCTAACCGATTGAGCGGACCATTAACATTACATAATATGCGTGAGCATGGGAGTGAAATGGTTGTTACTACGATTCGCGTTAAAAATTATCCTGTTAATGACTTGATTAGAGTAATTCAGCCTTTAATGCCGAAATATAGTTTTATTGATGTGTATCGCCCAAGTAATTCTTTAATTATTGCAGATCATGCAGATAACATTAAAAAAATACAAGAGTTGGTGGCAAGTCTTGATACGCCTCCACAAGATCAATTAGATGTGATTCATCTAAAGAAGGCTTCTGCTAGTGATTTGGTTGTTAATTTATCAAAACTTTTTGTGACTGCCTCTAATTCATCCAATGCACGAGTAGGATTGCAATTAGCTGCAGATGATCACACCAACAGTATTTTGATGTACGGAGGCACGAGTGATCAGCGTTTAGCTGTTAAAGCTGCGGCAGCAAAACTAGATCTGGATTATTCAACCAGCCGGGATAATATGGAGGTATTCTATTTACGCTATATTCCTGCTGAAACAGTTGCCACGGTATTACAAGGTGTTATTGATAATTATTTGGCGAATTTACCCAAACAAGAAAAGCTACAAGCGGGTGGAGCTTCAGCATCTACTCAAGGTGCTTCACAAAATTACACGCCGACACCGCGATCAACAACTGGATTATTTAATATCGCTAATCCTGCGGCGAATTATTCATCATCGAGCGGAGGGGGCGGGAGTGGTGGTTCCACATTTGGTGAAAGTATTCAAAGTGGAAAAACATTTGTTGCTCCTCGAAGCGGAAGTTTGGGGCCTAATCTTCAATGGGAAGAATCTACGAATTCAGTCATTGTAACAGGACCTACAGATCTCATAAATAAATGTAGAAAAGTTGTTTCAAAATTGGATATTCGATTACCGCAGGTTTTAATTGAAGTGGTTATCGCAGAAGTAGATTTAAATGCAGAAAAAGATTTAGGTGTTGAATGGAGTACGGCAGGAACTATTCTTGCTTCTACTCGTTTTGGTGGTGCTGCTACCCCAACATCAATGAAAGATGCTACTGGTAAATTTCCTGCTGCTGCAGCGATTGGCACCTTAGGAAATGGATTAACACTAGGATTTTTAAGTAACAACAATTTGCAAGCGGTGGTTCGTGCAATACATTCTGATTCTCGTTCCAATATAATGGCGACGCCGAATCTAATTACTTTAGATAACCAAGAAGCAACTATCAAAGTCGGTACAAAGGTATCGTTTGCAACATCGCAAATTAACAATAACCCTACGGGTGGAAATCCTTTAACGACATTTGATCGAGAAGATGTTGGATTAATTTTAGTACTTAAACCTCAAATTACGCCGAATGGTGAGGTGAAGTTGTTAATCCAGCAAGAACTTTCTAGTATTTTACCGGATACTGGTGTTGCTGGAAATCCAAATACTTCTGAACGATTTATTACCACAACAGTAATGGCGAAAAATGGTCAAACATTAGTGCTCGGTGGATTATTGCAAAATCAGGTAAACAATGTGCGTCAAAAAGTACCTGTGTTAGGTGATATACCTATTTTGGGTGCATTATTTCGAAGTGATCAACGTACAATGAATAAAACAAATCTAATGATATTTATGCGTCCTGTAGTGTTAATGGATGATCGCAGTGTAGATAAAGTCACTGGCGGTAAATACGAATATTTACGTCAGCAACAGCTGCGTGCAGATTATATTCCGTCCGATCCTATTGTTTCACCTGTTGCTCCACAGCAACGAGAGCAGCATTTTATCAGACCAGGCAATGCTGAAAATAGTGTACGTTCAGAGGGAGCACAGCGAGTAATTAAACATAGCAATGAAGAAACTGTTGCTCGTCCTCGAAGAATAGTCGCAGAAAGAGAAGTCAAAAAGACTTCAAAATCTGAATCTAATAATACTCTCGATCTTTATTTGCCTCGGCCAAAATTATTGCCAACGAAACCGCAGGGTAAAGGAAAGGTTCTGCCAGAGCCATTTTGATGGTAACAATTGAGTTGAAGGTGTCAGATCTAAGATTAATGCATTCTACACAGGCAGCTATAGGATTGTGATGAGAGATTTACAATGCATTAATCTTAGATCTGACACCTTCAATGCCCCCTTTCCCTGGTATCAATGCCCCCATCACCCGACTTCGTCCTCTTTATGCTATAATTGGCAATGAGACGAAGTATTAAATTTATAGAGAATTTTTATGAGTTTTATGGATTTTTCAACACGGATTAGGGCATATTTCCGGCAATCTGAAGGCCAGATTTGGCTGTTGGGAATTGTAATACTCGGAATCATCATCATTATTAGCGCAGGATATCTTTTGTACAATACTGTGGGTGTAGTTACTTTCTCCGGATCACAGTCTCAAGAAATTTCTGCGCAACAATCGCAACCCGAAGTTTCTTCAATCAATCAAATATCGCAAACCCCATTATTTGGTCCTTCACACCAAGCAACTGTTTCTAGAGTCAACACAAATTTAGAATTGTTGGGAATTATGCTCGAAACAGATCCTAAAAAATCGAGGGCTATCATTGCGAGTTTGGGTAGAGGACCTAAAATTTATCGCATTGATCAAGAATTAGCCGATGGTGGAAAATTATATAGAGTCTACGAAAATAAAGTTGAATTAAAACGCAATGGTCAAATTGAATCGCTTTTTTTAAAATGGGATAAAAGAAGATCTGCTTCAGAAGCACAGCGACCATCAATTTCACCTTCTCAACAAAGTCCATCTTTTCAGCAAAATACATCAGACGATGATACAGACGAACCTGTTGGCGCGTCTGCAATAGATGTTGGTGGTGAACAACCTCAACAAATTCAAACTCCACAAGAGTGGCAAGAGCGAATTAAAGAAATACGAGAAAAATACCAGCAACAATTTAGTAATCCAAATAATGGAAATCCAAGTGGACCACCCATATTTCCAACGGGACCCAAGGGGCGTATTAGAGGCGGAATGTAATGTATCAGGAAGTGATTATGTCGTTAAAGAAAGAGTCAATGCCCTTAATTAATTATCGCTTTGCTAAGCGACACGGTGTTCTTATTATCAATTCTGATACAGAAAATCCAAAAGTAATTTATCGTTCTAAAATACGTCCTAACGCTTTAATTGAGATTCGACGTTTTTTACGTCGACCATTTAATCTTGAGAGAGTGAGTGATAAAGAATTCAATAGTATGCTCGCAAAATCCTACGAAACAAAAACAGGTATGGCGAGTCAAATGGCTGAAGGGCTAGAAGAAGAATTGGGATTGCAGCAGTTATTAAAAACATTACCAAAAACAGCTGATTTACTTGAAAGTGAAGATGATGCGCCTATTATTCGCTTGATCAATGCTATGCTAACAGAATCAATTAAATTACTTGCTTCAGATATTCACATAGAGCCTTTCGAAGATAAATTAATTGTACGAGTTCGGGTGGACGGGATTTTACGCGAAATGCTCGAATTACCTACCGCCATTGCTGCAATCGTGATTTCACGGTTAAAAGTGATGGCAAAATTGGATATCGCCGAAAAACGATTGCCTCAAGATGGACGAATCACATTACGTTTAGCAGGAAGACCTGTTGATGTGCGAGTTTCTACAATTCCTGCGAGCCACGGAGAGCGCATGGTATTACGATTGCTCGATAAAAAATCTGATACATTGCAATTAACTGAATTAGGAATGCCGCCTGATTTATTACCCGTTATGCGCCATTTAATTAGCATACCACACGGTATTATTTTGGTGACAGGTCCAACAGGATCGGGAAAAACAACGACACTTTACGCTGTACTAACTGAACTGAATAATCCTGATCGCAATATATTAACAGTAGAAGATCCTATAGAATATGATTTGCTTGGCATAGGTCAAATGCAAGTGAATACAAAAATCGAAATGTCATTTGCAAAAGGATTGCGTGCTATATTACGACAAGATCCTGACATTGTGATGGTGGGAGAAATTCGTGATTTAGAAACAGCCTCGATTGCAGTGCAAGCAAGTTTAACAGGACATTTAGTTTTATCTACTTTACATACCAATACTGCAATTGGTGCAGTGACTCGATTACGTGATATGGGTGTAGAATCATTTTTACTTTCGTCATCTTTGATAGGCATTGTTGCGCAACGTTTAGTGAGAGTTCTCTGTAAACTTTGTCGAAGATCCTATCCTGCAACTCATAAAGAGTGTGAGCTCTTAAAAGTTGATTTTAATCATCCACCTTTATTGCATGAGGCTGTTGGATGTGAATTTTGCAATCTAACTGGATTTTCAGGGCGTGCAGGAATTTATGAGATCATTGAGGTCGATGAAAAATTACGAACACAAATTCATGAAGATTGTAGTGAACAAGAAATGATAAAATATATTCGTACTCGTTCGCCGAGTATACGACAAGATGGTTGTGATCGAGTGCTTGCAGGTGATACCACTTTAAATGAAGTCATCAGAGTAACGAGTGGTTGATTGAAAATGTTGCACACATGGAGTAGTGTCATTGGCTGTTTTTAAATATATAGCAACGGATAAGGATGGTCGAACGACTAAAGGTGTGCTTGAGGGCGATTCAGCAACTCAGATTAGGCAGCGCTTGCGTGATTTAGGAAAAATTCCCCTTGAAGTTGAGTTATCTCACGAAAAAAAAACGCCAAAAGGTCATTTTAATTTCGTAATTAAGCAAAAAATTTCTGCACCTGCTTTGGCGATGCTGACTTTTCAATTTGCGACTTTAATTAATGCTGGTTTGCCTATAGAAGAAGCGTTACTCAATCTTGCAGAACAAAGTGAAAAAAATTACATCAAAGGGATTCTCCTGGGCGTACATGCTAAAATTGTGGAGGGGCATTCTATCGCCACAGCATTAGGTGAGTATCCCAGAACATTTTCTGGATTATATCGTGCGAGTGTTGCAGCAGGTGAACGTTCGGGTCAGTTAGGTAATGTGCTACAGCGACTCGCTGATTATTTAGAACGCCAACAAGCTGTACAAGCGAAAATTCAAAATGCACTTGTCTACCCTGCAGTATTAACATTAGTTTCAATATCAGTTGTTACGTTTCTGTTGGCTTATGTTGTGCCAAAAATTGTTAATGTGTTTGTGAACACTAATCAAGCTCTTCCGACAGTGACGCTAGTATTGTTGGCAGTAAGTTCCTTTGTGAATTCATACGGATGGATTATTGGAATAGCGATCATTGTATTTATCATAGTCATGAAACGTCTCTTGCGGCAGGATGAATTCAAAGCTAAGGTTCAATTATTCCTCTTAAAAATACCCGTGTTTGGTCATACTTTGCGGGAAATTAATACCGCACGTTTTGCAAGAACATTTGGAATATTGTTTGCAGCATCTGTTCCCGTTTTAGAAGCCATGCAAGCAGCCAACAGTGTTGTGAAATTGTTGCCAATGCGTAAAGCAATTGACGCAGCAATTAACAGAGTTCGCGAAGGTGAACAAATAAATCGCGCTTTACAAGACACTGGATATTTTTCATTGCTGACAGTGCGGCTTGTGGGTGCTGGTGAGATGACGGGTAAGCTGGAAGCAATGTTGGAAAAAAGTGCTGATTATCAAGAGCGTGTTGTCGCACAAAAAATTGATATCGCATTAGCTTTATTTGAACCTGGTATGATTTTAGTTATGGGTATGATTGTTTTATTTATCGTATTGGCGATAATGTTGCCGATTTTTGAAATCAATCAATTTATTGGATGAAAAAAGGAGATTTTTAATGATTTTTCAAAAAAGTAAATCAAAGGGTTTTACGTTAATTGAAGTAATGGTTGTAGTGGTTATTTTGGGTATTTTAGCCGCATTTATTGTTCCAAAAATTATTGGTCGCCCCGATGAAGCTAAAGTTGCAAAAGTTAAAAGCGATGTTCGGACGTTGCAGACGGCTTTAGATTTATATCGACTTGATAATGGTGCTTACCCTACCACTGAGCAAGGATTAGAAGCGTTAATCAAAAAGCCAACAAGCGACCCTATTCCTGCAGCATGGCGAACTGGTGGGTATATTCAAAGACTCAGTGATGACCCTTGGGGAAGACCTTATCATTATCTTAATCCAGGTGAGCATTTAGAAATTGATATTTTTTCTTACGGTGCAGAAGGCAAGCCGGGTGGTCAAGGAATCAATGCAGAGATCGGGAACTGGAGTGACTAGCTTGCAGCGTCAGAATCGACAGACTGGTTTTACACTAGTAGAAATAATTGTTGTCATCACAATTATCGCTATTATTACTAGTTTTCTTATTTTGCGTACCGGAACCGTTCGATTCGAAAGAAAAGTCACTGTGTTTGCAGAGCAATTACAATTTTTTATTCAAGTTTGTCAGCAACAAGCGATTTTACAGCCGGCTGTAATTGGAATAGTTATTCAGACAGATGCTTATCAAGCCTATTATTTTTCAAATGAACGAGAACTTCGGTGGCGACCATTGGCTGAACACGATAGTTTTTGGCAATCCCGGTCAGTTCCAAATGACATTTTTTTGCGAGTTACCTCATCAGCGCCCATGAATGCAAGTATGGTTACGCCTCAAGTCGTCATTCAGTCAAGTGGTGATTTTACACCTTTTACAATAGATGTAGGCTATTCTGGAGAAGCTGCACACTATAGGCTAGTGGGAAGTGAGGCAGGAGAACTATCACTTCAGGTGTTAAAATGAAAATGAATTTTCATAATCAGAGAGGATTTACTTTAGTCGAAGTATTGATTGCTCTTCTGATTGTGAGTATTGCCTTTAGTGCTATTCTTTTTTCAGTTAATCAAAATGTTCGGACGCAGATAAGACTAGAAGAAAAAATCGCCGCAATGTGGGTTACAGAAGATGTTATTTCGCGAGCACAACTAGGATTATTGAAGGCTAACAACGGTGTCCAAGCAAGTTTAAATAAAGAGTGGGGTTGGCAGCTTCGTACTAAAGCAACCCAAAATGCTTATGTGCAAGAAATTGAAGTTACCATTCTAGATCCACAAAAAAATACGATATCAGTTTCAACAGGATACATAGGTACAAGTCATGCGCAATAATCCCCAAAAAAATGGCTTTACATTAATAGAAATTATTATTGCCATGGCAATTTTTGCAGTAATTATGATTATCGTGATGAGTGGTCTGAATATGGTGATGCGTGCCCAAGAACAAGTCAGTATTCGTGCAAAACGGTTAGGTGAATTGCAAATGGCCATGGCTGTTTTAATCGGTGATTTATCTCAAATAGTGCCACGCCCGATTCGTGATAATAATGGTGAATTAATAAAAGCCGTACTTGTCGATATGACAAATCCAGTGAGATTAGAGCTTACATCCGGTGGAATGATTAATCCGAATGATCAATATCAACGCAGCAGTTTGCAGCGAGTTGGTTATGGTTTAGAACAAAATACCTTGATGCGATACGGTTGGCCTGTACTAGATAGAGTCAGTAATACATCCATGGGAAAGCGCCGATTGCTCGAAGGCGTAACGCAATTTAAAGTTGAATATGTGAATGGACGTGGTGAATTTATTAATGATGATGACGATGCAATCGCACTATTTATTGATATCGATCTTGGAAAAGAAGGGCATTTAACACGTTATTTTGGATTGCCAGGAGGGCTAATCAATGCGGCCCATTAATAAACAGTCTGGATCAGCGATAGTTGCTGTGCTGCTTATTGTTGCTATTATTACTATTATTTCAGTAGGTTTAATGGTGCAACAACGCATTGATATTCGTCGAACTCAACAAATTCAGACCGCAACACAGACGTATCGCTATTCACAAGCTGTTTTATTTTGGGCGGTAGGAGTTATAAAAGAGTCAGAAAAACCTGCTGTCAGTGAAAGTACCGATTTATGGGAACGAAATTTTCCAGAAACAACAATTGCAAATAATCGTGGACATGCGAATGGGCATTTAGAACGACTTGATCAGCGCACGAATATTAATGCATTATCTGACGCATCAGCACAAGATGCCTTCGTGAAATTTCTAAGTACTCGTGTTCCTGAGCTCTCCGACTCTGAAATCAGAAGTCTCATTGGTAATGTGAATGATTGGGTTGGACAAGCAATAACAAAAAATGATCAATATTATTCTACTCTAGTTCCTCCTTATGGCGTAGCTCACACACCGATGGTGAGTCCTACCGAACTCAGGTTGATTACTGGAGTTGATGCCGCTGTATATCAAAAATTAATTCCATATATCATTACTTTACCTACGAGCGGTGATGCGAAATCAGCAGCGGGCTCAACCAATGGCGATTATTACTTATTACAAGCCGAGGTAACGCTGGATGATCAGACGTTGCGCGTGTATAGTATACTTCATCAGGAGGGTGCTCCTCCTAATGCTAATGTGACCATATTATGGTCTACCCAAGGGAGCTGGTAAAAGGGATTTAGAATGAGTCGTTTAATCATACATATTCTCGGTACCAATGGAGATCTTCGATGGTTTATCGAAGGTGAAGAAGTGTCTGCTTCAACTTCATCTGCAAAATCGCTGTCTGAAAAATCATGGTCTAACTTTAAAGGTGAGGTCATTGTTTTTGTTCCTACTATAGATGTTTATCTCACTGAAGCTAAATTGCCTCGATTATCGAATGCTAAATTACGCAAAGCGATTCCTTATGCTGTTGAAGATGAAATCACCGAGGATTTAAAAAATTGTCATTTCGCGACATTTCGCGTTGATGGTGCAGGATTTACGCCAATTGGTGTGATAAATAAAGAGTGTATGAGTGCTTGGTTGCAATTAATTCCGAATTCTTTGAAATCCAAAATCAGCATTATGACTCCAGAAGTGTTGGCAATGCCCTGGACCACCAATACTTGGTCTATTGCAGAAATAGGTGATTTTGCATGGGTAAGGACTGGACAAAATACCGGGTTTTCGATAGAGAAAAATAATCTCATGGATTTATTAATTCAATACCAACAAGAGAATCATCAAATTGAAGCCATTAATTTATTCACAGTACCAGGAAGTAATTTAGACTGCGAATTGATTGATCATTTAAAATTAACAGTAGTTACTAAAATTCAAAACGAACCATGGATTGTATTTTTACACAAAAATTTACACCAAAATTCAGTGCTCAATTTATTACAGGGTGAGTATCAATCTAATTATACATCCTCTAGTACAGTCCGCCTACAGAAAATCTTTTTTACAATGGTGGCGGGTTGGTTAATTGTATTTTGTCTATTTGGCTTTATTAAATACACGATATTAAATTTCCAGGCACATCGATTAAATAGCGAGTTGGCTACTATTTATCATGAGATTTATCCAGGTGAAGCAGCCACGCAAAGTTCAAAGCAACGAGTTGAATCAGCGCTTGCTGCTGTGAAAAAAGCAAAACAACAAGGCGTCTTTATACGTTTAGTGGCAGTTGCGTCACCTGTTTTGATTAATACGCATGGACTTACTATACAAAGTGCTAGTTATAACAATTCACAGCTTGAAGTAAAGCTTGAGGCAACTGATTTCCAATTGCTAGATAAAGTAGCTGCGGATTTAAGAGCAAAAGGTATTTTTGCAGAGCAGACTCATCAAGCTAAATCGGGAAATGTTATCCAATCAACATTAGTGATGAAAGAAAGGTAAGTAATGGAAAAATTATCGGAACGTGATCGCCTTGCGCTGATAATCGGTGGAATTATCGGCGGTTTGTTGCTCTATTATTTTCTTATTCTGAGCCCACTACAGGATAAAAACGATAAGCTCGCTGAGAGTAATGCTCAAACACGTGAGCTTGTTGATTGGATGAGAAATGCCAAGCCCCAATTAATCCATCTACGTGAACAGACTAAAAATAAAGCAAGCACTAATGTTTCATTGCTTTCCGCTATCGAACAGTCAGTAAAGCGTAATCGATTAGATGCTGCAGCGGGTGATATAAAACAACTTGAAACCAATAGAGTTCAAGTTTCTTTCGCTCAAGTTGAATTTGTTGCTTTCATGCGATGGATAGAAGATGTGCAATCCACTACTGCCTGCAAAATTGAAAAAGTGTCCATTCAAAAAACCGACAAATCGGGTGTTGTGCACATTGATATTACTCTAGAGCGTTAGTATCTAAATTACATTTTTGGGCCTCGATTACCATCAGCTTCCGGGGCCTCTTCCATTGGTTCTATTTTATCTACGACAGCCATCTTAGGTTTTATGACTCTGATTACTATATCATCATCAGGTTCAACTGTTCGCCCTCGTTTCGTAACTACCTCAGTTTGTTTTTCTTGAGGCTCTTCTCTCTCTTCTATCGCCATTAATTGTTGATCTAATGCCGTTAAATAATTTTCTACTTCTTTATAAGCTGCAATTCTTGCTTCTAATTTTTCACATTCTTCAAGCAGCTTCATAGTGTTTTCTCCGCGATATTCTGGGCTGTTTTTTTTCTCTAGAAGTTCTTTTTCAGATTTATCTCGAATTTTTTTTGCTTTCATTAGTGGTGTTTCACCGTTAATGCTGAGAGTGGAGTGGCTCAATCCCTTATCGAGTAAAAACTTTAGACCGATGAGGTTGCCCCCAATTGCAGCGGCGTGAACGGGGCTTAAACCATGTTTATCCAAAACGCCA
Source organism: Gammaproteobacteria bacterium (assembly GCA_019748175.1). Lineage (NCBI taxonomy): Bacteria > Pseudomonadati > Pseudomonadota > Gammaproteobacteria > Gammaproteobacteria bacterium. The sequence goes on along the minus strand of JAIEPX010000004.1, from coordinate 36,976 downwards.
TATAAGGGAACGCTGTGTCTTTCTAGGCATATGAATATTTCTATGCTGTTGCTTCCACCTGCCGCATAAAACCACCCATTTCTATTTGTGTCACTGCACGCATCTTTTTTGACGCCTTGTTGAATTAAAAAATCAACCATGTCTGGTAATCCGCTTCTGCATGCTAGGTGCAATGGTAGCATTCCTTGATCACTACTTTTTATTTCAAGGCTCATACCAAAATCTTTCAATACTAATATTGTTTTTTTTGCTGATTTAAAAACCGCATGATGCATTACCGTCATTTTTTTAGAGCATGCTGTGTCTAATGACATTTTTCTAACTTTAACTAAATGCACAACGAGTTCTGCATGATCACCGCGAGCCGCATGAAATAAACAATTTCGCCTATGATTATCGAATAGATCTTCTCTACCGCCATTATTATTAAATAGCCATTCCATTGTTTCTTTATGGCCCCCCAAAGCTGCCCAATGAATTGGCATCATGCCGTCGTCATCTTTAGCTTTAAAATCAACGCCTGGCAGTTTCTGAAATGCTTCTAGCGCGGTAGTTTTACCATGTTGTGCAGCAACGTGCTCAGGTCTCAGGCCCGCGTTATTCTTTTTGTTAGTTCCAACGCCATAACGGGATAACAAAATCACTTTCTCTGCATCACCTTCTTCGGCCGCTTCGTGCATCAGTGTGCACCCGAGATTATTTGTCCGATCTAATTTAATGCCAAGCTCAGCTAAACGAGCAAGTATTTTAGTAGCTTTCGCACGTACAGCATATTCAATTACTGTATCCCCTTTGTTATCTTGCCAACTTAAAAGGGTTGTCTGTAATTCAGCAATTACTGCCTTATCTAATATTGAAGGGTCAACTTTTTTTGCGAGTGAATTTAAAAGTTTTTTACGTTTGTCACTAATAAGATAATTAAAGACCTCAAGAGAATCATGTTGTGTTGCAATATGAATTGGGATTCGTCCTGTAGTATCTTTAACATCGACAAATAATCCTTTTTTACTCCCTAAAAATTTCATCATGGCCACATTGTTATTTTCAGCAACAATGTGCATTGCGTTCATACCATTTGAATCTTGGGTAGCGTATGAATCACCTGACAAGACTAGTCTGTCAACCAAATCAATCTCGCCGATCTCTACAGCAAGAAGGTAAGCGTTTCTTCCTCGATTATCCACATCTTGAGTTGAGGCTTTTTTTGTTAACAACAAAGCGACGATTTCCTGCTGCCGCCACAATACTGCACAATGTAGAGGTGTTCTACCTTCATAATTTCTACAGTTAACCTCTGCCCCCGACACAAGCAAATGTTCAACCATTTGTTTTTTACCTCGCATTACAGCAACATGAATGCAAAAGTCACCTTCACCAGAAACCGCTGTAATTGCTTGTTGTTGATTATTTAAGACATCTACTGTTGCGCAGCTACCACTCCCAGCGGCGTGATGAATTGGTAAGAGACGACGACCATGTTTGTCTTGAAGAGTTGCATCCATTTTTTTCTGAATAACTAGATACTTAACGAATTGAGACAGGCCTTTGATTGCTGCATAATGCAGAAATGACATTTCCACTTTTTTATCACTGATAATAACAGAAGCATTTAAATCAAGCGGTTTGCTACCTTCGGGTGGTTCAATTTCTATTAGCGCTTTAAACCGTTCAAATTTTCCGAAGTGAATTGCCCATTCTAGAGGTAACCTACCTTTAATAATGCAATTTAAATCAGCACCAGCATTAACTGCCGCAATCACACCTTCCACATCATCGCCATTTTTTTCTATCGCTTCATACAGTGCGGTATTTTTATTGTGAGCTATTACCGAAGCGATGAACTCAGGTGGATATTGTGTTTTTTTCGTCTTCATTACATGAACCTCACTAATCGTCTTTTGATGAAATCATCAGAGTATTTTATCCCCATTTACCCTTGTTGTCAGTAAATTGCCTTATATGAAACCGCGAGATTTCGCTGAGTTTAGCCGTTGAGTGACAGCGTCTTATCCTATATAATGACCTCATCCGCATTTAAACAGAGTATTATACAGCCAGCTAACAACCATCGGAAATATCATGAAGCACACTCTATCAGCCGCCTTAATCGAACGAGCCAGTCAAGTTATACCGGGCGGAGTGAACTCTCCAGTTCGGTCATTCAACGGTGTGGGTGGTACGCCCCCCTTTATCAAACGAGCTGAAAAAGCCTACCTTATTGATGAAGATGCCAATCGCTATATCGACTATGTTTTGTCTTGGGGACCGATGATTCTCGGCCATGCGCATCCAGAAGTGGTGGCAGCAACTCAAGCGGCAATTGCCAATGGTTTGAGTTATGGGGCTGCGACTGCGATCGAAGTGGAAATGGCTGAGCTCCTCAATAAATTAATACCTTCTTTAGAATTAGTTCGATTGGTGAATTCAGGCACAGAAGCGACGATGACAGCGATTCGTCTAGCTCGCGGTTTTACCCAAAAAAATAAAATTATCAAATTTGCAGGCTGTTATCATGGTCATGCCGATTCTCTTTTGGTGAATGCGGGTTCAGGTGGCCTCACTTTTGGAATACCCAGTTCAGCCGGGGTTCCTCATGACTTTGTGAAACACACCCTCACGGCGAATTTTAATGATTTGGCTTCAGTAGAAGCGTGGTTTGAAGAATATCCCGAAGATATTGCTGCGATTATTGTTGAGCCTGTCGCTGCGAATATGAATTGCGTATTACCTCAACCAGATTTTTTGCCTAGACTGCGCAAATTATGTGATGACCATAGAAGCTTGCTCATCTTTGATGAAGTGATTACTGGTTTTCGTGTTGCTTTAGGAGGTGCGCAAGAATATTTTAATGTTAAACCTGATCTCACTACATTCGGAAAAATTATTGGTGGTGGTATGCCCGTGGGTGCATTTGGTGGACGGGCCGATATTATGTCTTGTCTTTCTCCATTAGGGCCTGTATATCAAGCCGGGACATTATCGGGGAATCCGATTGCGGTAACTGCCGGTTTAGTGAATTTAAAAATAATCAGTCAACCGGATTTTTACACAGAATTAAATACTAAATGTCAGCGACTTACTCAGGGAATTAATGCTGCAGCACGATCTGCAGGAATTCCGGTGGTGATAAATCAAATTGGTGGTTTATTCGGAATATTTTTTACTGATAATACTATTTTAAATGTGAATGATGTAAAAAATTGTGACGTCAATGCCTATAATGCATTTTTTCATCAGATGCTTCAATCAGGAATATATTTAGCGCCTTCAGCGTTTGAGGCTGGTTTTATGTCGATTGCGCATACCAATGCAGATATTGATTATACAATTCAAGCTGCTGAAAAAGCATTTAAGCAAATTAGAATTCCAGCGTAATTATTCTTTTTGTTTCATTTGCGAACGAATATCCGTGAGTGTTTCATTCATCGTGAAAAATACGATAAACATTTCTAAGAGAAGACGAAGAGCGAGCGGTCCAAATAAGATAATTGCTATTCCCATACCTATCGCAGGCACTGCAAAAATGTCGTAAATACCTACACCAATGATGACAAACGAACCAATGATGAATCCCACTCGAATTAGCCATGGGGCTAACATGCGCCTAAATGCAAAAAAATCATTCATTTTCTTTACCTCCCTGGTATGATGTGAAGATGAGAACGCTTTATACCCTGCTATTTTACATTGCGCTACCCTTTATCCTCATCAGGCTTTGGTGGCGAGGCCGCCATTCGCCTGGCTATCGTCAAAGAGTCCTTGAGCGATTAGGTTATTATAGCACAGAAAAGATCGGTCCCAATACGCTTTGGCTGCATGCAGTTTCGTACGGAGAGGCCGTTGCTGCCGAACCTCTGATTGTCGCTTTACTGAAGCAATATCCAGACAGACCCCTTTTGGTGACCACCATGACGGCCACAGGTGCTGCCAGAGTGGAGCAACGATTTGCAGGGCAAGTCGTTCACCAGCATGTTCCTTATGATTATCCTGGCGCAGTCAAACGATTTTTTGAACACAACCAACCTAGCATAGCAATTATTATGGAAACAGAATTGTGGCCTAATTTGATTAAAAGTTGTGTGCGATATCATGTACCTGTCATCGTAGCGAATGCTCGCTTATCGGAAAAATCCTTCAGGGGATATCGTAAGATGTTGATGATCACACGTTCGATGATGAAGCGCATTAATGTGATCGCAGCACAATCTCAATCCGATGGACAGCGATTTGAAAAATTAGGTGCGACACCTGAACAAGTAAAAGTTGTTGGAAATCTAAAATTTGATATGGTGCCTCGACCGGATTTATGGGAAGCAGGATTAGAATGGCGTGGGGAGCTTGGTAATCGTCCCGTGTGGATTGCAGCGAGCACTCATCCTGGTGAGGAAGAACAAGTATTAGAAGCGCATCGAATAATTCTTGCTCAGCATCCTAATGCGCTTTTGCTCTTAGTTCCCAGACATCCAGAGCGTTTTGATAGAGTGGCAGAATTGTGTAAGGCCTCAAACTTTTCTACAGAACGCTTAACCGAAAATAATTTCCCTTCCTCAACAACTCAAATTTTTCTTGTCGATGCGATGGGTATGTTGCCGAAATTTTACAGAGCTGCTGATGTGGCCTATGTTGGTGGAAGTTTGGTTCCCATTGGTGGTCATAATATTATTGAAGCCGCTTCCGCAAAATCCGCCATTTTATTTGGTCCTCACATGCATAATTTTACAGCGATCGCTGAGCAATTTTATCAGGCAAAAGCGTGTGAGAAAGTTGAAGATTCAAAGTCATTGGCTCAAAAAGTGCTTAAATTATTAGAAAATCCTGCTCATCGACAAGCCTTGATTCAAGCGGCTGATCAAATAGTCATAGAAAATACCGGCGCGCTTGAAAAAACAGTGCGAGAGATTTCTCTACTCCTCACTCAGCAACACCCCGCTCATGTTGCCAATCCTGCGCATGAGATCACATAGAACGCTCTCTCAAGAATATCCATGCTATCCTAGATAATGAGTTCATTGGGGATTGCCCCAGATTATAGCCATCATTGGCTACAATAACCTTGTTTTTTAGCCAAACATTGGCTGAAATAGCCTTGTATTTTGGCCAAACATTGGCTATAATAACACCATTAAATAGCCAATGTGGTGCTTATGAAAAGATCTCTTATGACGGAATTGAAACAGTGGAAGAAGTCTAATCCACATTTCCCCTTATTGTTGCGAGGAGCCCGACAAGTAGGTAAAACCTATGTAGTCAGGGATTTCGCTCGTGAGCAGTTCAAGGGGCTTGTTGAGATCAATTTTGAAAAAGAGTCTCGATTTAAAGCATGCTTTGATACACTCGATCCAAAGACGATAATAAGCTCAATAAGTCTAATGAAGCAACAAGACGTGCAATTAGGCGAAACGCTATTATTTCTCGATGAAATTCAGGAGTGTCCAAATGCGATTATGGCGTTAAGGTATTTCAAAGAGGAGATGCCTGATTTACATGTTATTGGGGCGGGTTCGTTACTTGAATTTGCTATCAATAGTGAATCGATTTCAATGCCAGTTGGAAGAGTGCAGTATATCTATCTTAAGCCTCTCTCGTTTTTGGAGTTTTTACAGGCAACTGGAAATCAGCGTTATATCGAATTTATTAGAAATACTACAGTGAAAAGCACGATTGCTGAGGTTATTCATAATGATCTTATGCGATTAATTAGAGAGTATATGATTATTGGTGGAATGCCGATGGTGGTAGATAGTTATGTTAAAAATAAGGACCTTTTAACTTGCCAGCGTTATCAGACACTCATTTTAGATACATACCGTGATGATTTTGCAAAATATGCGAGCAAAACTAAGCATGTCTATCTTGAAAAAGTTTTTGAAAAAACTCCGGGATTAGTAGGGCAACAGATTAAATACAGCACAATAGATCCTGAATCACGTTCTAGAGACATTAAGTCAGCTATAGAAAAATTAAATCACGCTGGAATTATTTTCCCCTGTTACTCAAGCTTAGCTTCTGGGTTGCCCCTTAATACCTACATTAATGAAAGAAAATTCAAATTAATTTTCTTAGATGTTGGTTTGGTAAATAGATTAACCCGATTAGAAATAGAGCTTCTTTTTAAAAATGACATTTTGTTGCTAAATAGAGGATCAATCGCTGAACAATTTGTGGGGCAAGAATTGATGGCATACCAAGACTGCTATGAAAAAGCTCAGGTATTTTATTGGAGTCGTGAACAGAAAAGCAGCAACGCAGAAGTGGATTTCTTGGTCAATTTTGGCTCACAAATCGTTCCCATTGAAGTTAAATCAGGATCAACAGGGCGACTAAAGTCGTTACATATTTTCTTGGATGAAAAAAAATATCCCTTAGGTGTTAGAGTTTCAGAGAAACCCCTAAATATTCACGATAACATTTTATCAATACCATTTTATTTAATTAGTGAGCTGGAGAGATTAATTCAGCAAGTAAAATAAGTTAATGTTTTGTGTGGTAATTTTTTTACTTGATATTGATTATGAATTAAAAAATGATCCAATAGATGGTGTCATAATACAATTGCAATCACCTTAATAAAGTAGTCTGTCCAAAAATGATTGCATAATAATAGATCAGATAAATCGCCGAATGCGCGAGAGCTATGCTCTGTCATTTATCACTGAAGGTCTGCGTAACATGAGTGTTACTACCTATTTGAAATCTTATTCTATCAATTAGACTGAATGCTTTTCATCTTTAGTTGTATGGAGAGTTATATGAAAGAATCACTTATTTTAGTAAACGATAATGATGCTATATCTGGTATTCCTGAATCTGAAAATGATTTCGATAAAGCTAGATTAGATCCAGGGCAGTTCTTGCTAAGAGATATAATGATAGAGATTTTCAAGTATCTATCAATGAAAGACCTAAGCAGTATTAGCTTAGTGTGTAAAACATGGCTTAGAATTTCAAGTGATGATCGAATCTGGTCAAGTGTAGTTTCAATGGAAAATCGAAAATTAAAGCAACATGAATTTGACGGTATTTTAAAAGAAGGAAAAGATGTTAGAGGTAAATATATTTTGTCGAAAATGCACATGAAAAAATCGTCGTTTGAAAATTTTCATAAATGGACTTCAGTCCCTTTCGTTAGTTTTATTCCTTCGTTTCCAAAGTCTGTTATCACGCCGTCTCAAGAAAGTATAGACGAGGGTAATAAAAGAATTGAGGCTTATAAAAAAGAAATTGAGGAAATGGAGTTAAGTCTAAATTTATCGATAAAGTAATTTAATTGTAGGCCGCAATAATTGTTTAGATTGCTAAAATTATTTTGGCAATCTCTCCACGGGTATCAACTTGACTTCTAGTGAGATAGAAAAAACGAGCCAAGCCATAATAAGCGCTACTTGACATCAGTATCATTTTCATCAATTGTGTATATTGAATACATTAAGAGTGTGATTTTTTCTTTTTCTTGGTTGTCTTTTTTGAATGATGTTTTGTGGTGGCTGCTGAAAAAGGAATAATCTTTTCCGCTTCATATTGAGAGGCATGAATATCAAGTTGAGTCGGAATATTATGTCTTGGGATTTCGGTGTGAATAATATCTTTTTCAGTAATTATTTCTGTGCGTTTACGCATCAAACGATTGAGTGTAATAATATCTTGAGGCGATAATGTGCCGGCGGTTTTTTTCAATAATAGAGTTTGTAATAAATAATTATATTGTTCTGTGACAGTGAGACGTTGAATATTGAATAAATTGGATTGCGCATTGAGCACATCGACCATGGTTCGAGTTCCCACATCATAAGCTGCTAGCGTTGCATCGTACGCACTTTGAGATGAAATGATGGCTTGTTTATCGGCTCGAACTTGGCTGATTTCGGAAATCACGCCTAAATAAGCGTTACGCGTTTGTGCCACTACGCTTCGATGGGTTGCCTCTTCTAGTGAAAGCGCTTGTTGATATTGACAACGAGCTTGATCTGTTGATGCTAGCACTGCTCCTCCTGAGGAAACTGGCAGTGTTCCAGAGACTGAAACATTCGCTACTTTTGTTCTTAACGAGCCATCGCCATTATAGTGATTATCAAATGTTTCGGTGAAATTACTGGATGCATTAACGACAGGAAAGTGGCCTGCGAATTGAAACTTAATATTTTCTTTCGCAGCTTCAGAGCCATATCGCGCTGCGAGAAACGTATAATTTTGCTTTTCTGCAGTGGTCACCCATTGTTCGATGTTCGATGGATCAGGTGATATCAAAGGAATATTTTCTTCGATGCCGCAAAGAATACGATAATATTTTCCTGTAATTTGACGTAATTCTTCAATACGATTTGAGTATTGATATTTTGATGCAATTTCACGTGCAACCACAGCATCGAATCGCGCTTGGGCTTCATAAACCGCAGTGATCGGAATAAGCCCAACTTGATAGCGATCTTTATTTTGATCTAGTTCGTGTTTGATCGCGTTTTTTTCGGCTTGTGTAAAATGTAAATCTTGGCTTGCCGTTAATACTGAAAAATAAGCGGTTGAAGTGCGTATCATTAATTCTTGCGCAGCCGCAGATAAGTTGGCAGCCGCTTGTTTAACTTGTGCTCGTGCAGTGCTCAGACTTGCCCAATTACCATAATTAAAAATACTTTGCGTAGCTGATAATGTAAAGTTTGTATTATTATCGTAAAAAGGCTGCTGAGAAAACCCTGCCGCCGTCGCTGCAGCCGCATTTCCAAAGTCACTGTCTTGACGACTACGAGTAGCGCTACTCGATAAAGCAATATGAGGTAAAAAATTCGATATATTTAAGGGAATGTTTTGTCTTATCGCTTGAAATTCGGCCTGCGCTGCTTTGAAAGTCGGATCGTTCGAGTATGCATCTTCAAATACTTCTGATAAATCTGCTGCAAAACAAGATAGCGGCAGCATCATTACGCCACACAGTAGCAGACTTCTATAAAAATCTTTACGCATTTTTCTCTTCCTTGTCTATTTAGAGCGATGCTCTAAAAAATAAATCGAGTTGATTCTTTAACATGTGGCAAGCGAGGCCGAACGGTTTCAAATAAATGCGTTTCTTGCCAAACCCCACCTTTCTCATGATGAAATACTGTTGCTTGCATTGCAGGTGCTTCACCTACAACCGAATACAAACGTCCATTAACATTTAATGCATTTTTTATTTCGCCAGGTATCGTTGGTACTGATCCTGTTAAAACTATCACATCAAATGGGCCATCCCCTTGCCAACCTGAATTAATATCTCCTTGAATATAGGAAATGTTGGTTAAACCCAATTGCGCAATATTTTTTTGAGCGGCTGTCAGTAATTCTTGATACGTTTCAACAAGAAAAACGTGTGATGCTTGTTTGGCAAATAATGCGGCTAAGTATCCACCGATTGCGCCTATTTGTAAGACTTTTTCGTTTGGCCGAACGTTGCAAGCCTGAAGTACGTGACCTTCTTCTTTGGGGGGCATCATCAGCTGCCCGTGGCCCACAGGAATTTCAGTGTCAGCAAAAGCCAAATTTTTGTATTCTTCGGTAACAAACAACTCGCGGTGCACTTGTGTGCATAAATCTAGCGTGCGTTCATCGAAGACGTTCCAGGTGCGTAATTGTTGGCTGATCATGTTAATTCTAGCTTGATCGGGGTTCATGCATTTTGCCTCGTTCATTGGATTATCAAGCCGCCTATTGTACCTCGATATATCGCGTAATTGGAAGGAGAGGGAGGGCAGTAATTATACCTGGGCTCATATATGAACTCAGATAGAGGAGGATAAAGGCTTGACCCCATGACATAATTACCGAGATAATGGCAGACATAATCCTTTCTTATGGAAACTAGATGAACGAGATCACTTCTTTTACAGTAAACGATGTAGAGCTTCTTAAGGAAGAAAACGTTTTTGACGGTTTTTTTAAGATAAAACGCCTGAGCCTCAAGCATAAATTATTTGCCGGCGGCTGGAGCGAAACAATGCAACGGGAATTATTTTCACGACGTCCTGTGGGGGCGGTGTTGCCTTACGATCCGGTTCGCGATGAAGTTGTGCTCATTCAGCAATTTCGAGTAGGGGCGATGGCGCAGCAAAATCCGTGGTTGATTGAGTTGGTTGCCGGCATTACAGAGCCGGATGAATCCGTTGAAGCAATGATCCACAGAGAGGCGCAAGAAGAAGCGGGTATTGAATTCCTCGAGCTTGTGAAGCTCTATCAATATTGGGTAAGTCCTGGGGGAAGCTGTGAAAATCTCACACTTTATTGTGGTAGAGTAGATGCTTCGCTAGCAGGCGGAATTCATGGCTTAGCAGAAGAACATGAAGATATTAAAGTGATCACCATGCCTGCACAGCAAGCGATAGATGCGATTAACACAGGCCTCATTAACAATGCTGCGACGATTATTGCTTTGCAATGGCTCGCCTTAAACAAAAACACTATTTTCCAAACTCAGGAAGCGAAAGTATGAATCGATATATGTGCTTATTGTGTGGATATATTTACGACGAAGAAGTGGGTTGGCCCACAGATGGTATTGCGCCAGGAACTCGTTGGGAAGATGTTCCTGACGATTGGCTATGTCCCGATTGTGGTGCGAGCAAAATCGATTTTGAAATGGTTGCGATGGCCTGACCCTATCAAAAAGGCTTAACGATCACCAATATTCCAATGCCAACTAATAAAACAACCGGCGCTTCATTAAACCAGCGATAAAATACATGCCCATGTTGATTTCGATCTTGTTGGAATGCTTTTAAAAAACGATAGCAATAAAAGTGGTAAATAAATAAAGCTAAAACAAGCGCCAATTTTGCGTGAAACCATCCTTGAGAAAAATACCAGTGTGGATTCAAGAAAACCAACCAAAATCCTAATGCTGTTGCGATGATCGCGCTAGGAGTCATAATGCCGCGATACAATTTTCGTTCCATAATTTTGAATCGCTCAATACTAATTTTATCTTCTGCCATTGCGTGATAAACAAATAATCGAGGTAAATAAAAAATCCCCGCAAACCAATTTACCACAAACACAAAATGAAAGGCTTTAATCCATAGCATTGTTTGAAACTCCCAATTGACTCTTTTTTCAGCTTAACCCTAAATTCTTGAATTCTGCAATGACTTTTTTACGCATCATATCATAATTGACTATCGGTTTCGGATAATTTATCGAGCCCGGTGGTGTGCCTCTGTCGTACGGATTATGAATTTTTTTATTATCGAGTTGAGCAAGTTCCGGACAATATTGTCGGATAAAATCTCCAGTAGCATCAAATCGCTCACTCTGTGTTGTGGGATTAAAGATTCTAAAATAGGGCACTGCATCCGTGCCGGTTGATGCACTCCATTGCCAACCACCATTATTTGAAGCGAGGTCACCATCTATTAAATGCTGCATGAAATATTTTTCACCCATTCGCCAATCCAGAAATAACGTTTTACTCAAAAACATTGCAACCACCATTCGCAAACGATTGTGCATCCAGCCCGTTTGATTTAATTGACGCATGGCGGCATCAACGAGTGGGAACCCCGTGTTTCCTTCACACCAATTTCGAAAATCATTTTCATCATATCGCCAAGGTAGTTTATCGGTATTTTTTTTGAAAGGCTTGTAGCGACAAATTTCTGGATGAAAGAACATAATATGTCGATAAAATTCACGCCAAATAATTTCCGATAACCAAGTTGCTGCTCCTGTGTGTTGTTGGATTTTATCGAGATCGGAAAGATTTAAGCTTTCTAAAATGGCTTTTACGCACTGGCTAGGTGATAAAATACCCTGTGCTAAATATGGCGATAATCGACTCGTCCCTTCTATACTTGGAAAATCACGATGTTCATCATATTTTTTTAGATGATCCTGACAAAAATCTTGCAAGCATTTTTGTGCGGCTTTTTCGCCGGCGGGCCAGGAGTCAAGATTTAATGTGCACTCAAAATCTTTTAAAGCAGTAGGAACAGGATCTGGAGAGATGTTTAATTTTAACAATTTTTTTACGAGAGGATGAGGTTTCCATGCCTCTGTTTCTGAAACATGTTTCAACCAGACTTTTTTAAACGGTGTAAAAATTTGCATTGGCCTATTTTGTTGGCTCAGTACTGTCCCAGGAGGCATGATGAGTTGATCATCATAATCTTCGATCGCAATTTTTTCGCCTAATTTTTTTTCAACCATTTGATCACGGCGCATTTCATCAAACTCGTACTGCTTGTTATAAAAAAGCGTTTGAATTTTGAGGTCTTCACAGAGGGTTGTTAATATTTTGGGGCAGTCAGAAAAATAATCGCACTGTCGAATCAATAAGGGAATGCCTAATTTTTGGCATTTTTCAGATAAGCAAATCAAATTGTTTAATATAAATTGTATTTTGATAGACGCAGCATCATGACGTTGCCAGGTTTTGGGGGTGAGAATATACACCGCAAATAATACCTCGCATTTCTGCAGTGCCGCATTCAGTGCTGTATTGTCTGCAACCCGTAAATCTGCCCTAAACCAGTGGAGCCCACGCATATTTTTTCCTTAAAAAGGAAAATTCTAACAGGTGCCGGAGAGAAATTCGACTTATGACCAATATAATTGAGATTTATAGTAAATAATGGTACAATCTTACCCTAATTTGGGGTTGTCTTGAGATGGCCCGAGGAAATGACGTTTAGACCAACAACGAGTGAGATCGCCAGCCATGTCAACAGTCACAGAATCCCAGGCTACTAAACTGGAACAGCCAGTGTCTATTCGATTTACGGATAGCGCTGCCGACAAAGTTTACGAACTGATCGAAGGAGAAGGGAATTTAGCCCTTAACCTACGGGTCTTTATCAGTGGGGGTGGTTGTTCGGGCTTTCAATACGGCTTCGCTTTCGAAGAAAAAGTGGCTGACGATGATACCGTTATCGAGAAGGCTGTATCGCGAGATAATCTCCCAGAAGCTAAGGTAAAACTGCTGGTTGATCCTCATAGCTTTCAATATTTGGTAGGAGCTGAGATCGATTATAAAAACGATATCGACGGGCAGCGCTTTGTTATACGAAACCCCAATGCCAAAACCACCTGTGGGTGCGGATCGTCGTTTTCACCTGCTGAGTCTCAGAATGAAGACCAAGATTAATTTTAGTTAAAAGACCCAAGAAACAAGTGATAATCATTGACTAATAGTGTTTGGCATAGTAGGCTGTATCAATATAATTTTATAGAGGTGTTCCAATGCAAAGTGATAAAAAAGCAGAATTAGAAGCAAAAGTGGCAAACCGTCAAGCAGATATTCAAAAATTCGATCAAGGTTTTCTTTCAACTACACAAGCGACTGATGAGCAATCTCTGTTAAAAGTGAAAACAGCTTTTATAATTGCTTTCAAATGGCTCTACATTGCCATCATGGACAAATACCGTAATGAGTATGAGAATGCAAAAGGATCTGCCAGAAAGCGGTTGTTAAATCCTGATTCATTGAATACAAATGAGCGTACTTTAGTTCACAAACTCAACACAATACAATTTAAAGATTCACTTCAAGATTCTTATCAAGACTTTGATTCTCGCTATATTGGAGAAACATTTTCTCTGGTCGAGAAATTTTTGGCTGAAGATAATCTTGAAAAAGATCCGCGAAATCAAGAGCTTTCATGTTTAACGACTGCGCTAGATAAGGTATATTTTATTGAGATTAGTGGTGTTTGTCATTCTCTTCAAGAAAAGCAACGCAATATTTCTGAGTTGTTCTTGCAAAGCGCTAGAGGAAACCATCCTTTAGTTAAAGAGACATTAAAGAGAAATTTCGTCGCTTTGCTAGAGTTGATCGATAAAACTCACGCATTGTCACAAAAAACAAAAGCTCCGCTGAATCAAGAAAAACAACAATATCAAAATGCTAATCTTGTTCTTGCGCTACCTGAGAATTTATTTAATCAAACAGAAATCAAAGAATTTTTAGCATTGCTAGATAATGTGAAACAACTTACTTTATCAAATCTCTCGACGTCTAATCAGGAGCAACAGGCACAATCACAAATTCCTGTGTCAAGATATAATTTTGCACTGCATTACTGCGATGCCGCTACATTAATAGAAGTTTTCAATGAGCTGCAAATTCTTAAACAACCTTGTATTAACGAGCGATTTCTTGTGTTCAGAGACTTCAATGCAAAAATTACCGAGTTTTCTGATCTAGTGATGAGATCTCTTGATGAGATTCGATCTAAATTGAAAACATGTGATGATAAAAGTTTGTATACCCTTTACGCCGATTTAACTTATTGGCGTTGGGCTGTTGAGTTTCTAATAAATTATAATTTAGGCGAGACTACATTTTCACAAAATATGAATTCCGCTTCTACTATAGTGAAAGATGTCATTGGGGCTATTGCTGCTCGTGTTGAGAAGCCACTTAAAGCGATTAATGAAGATCTTAAACGCCTTTCTTCTAACCCAGTCACTGCTGATTTAGTTAAGAAAAGTTTCGAGCTCAATTCAAAGCAGTTAGAGTTATTAACTGCTATGAGCACAGCCAACATTAAAGAACAAGCTATTATTGATTTAGTGTCAAGATATTTTCAATTATATCATGCTGCATTAGCGGTTATGGTGGTGGCTCGTATCCAAGCATTAGATACCATGTATGAAGAATTATACAAGAGCTTTGAGAATACACAGAGCGCAGATGCTCTCCGACAATTATTGATACAAAATAAAAGAATTTTCGATCAAGAATGTGAGATCCACTCGGCATTAACGGCGCTTTGCAATGTTCATAATTTTCAAGCTTTAGAAAGTTACAATGATAAAGTTGACAAAATGAAGCGATGCCGTCAAGAAATAGAATATAAAATAGAGGATATAGCGCGTAGTACAGCTAGAAATAATCTGCAGGGTGTCATCGGTCTGCTTAAACAAATGATCGATGGTCAAAATATCGTAGTGCATGATTTTACGCGAAGTTTCAATTTGCTTTACATAAAAGTTGAGCAATACCATGCTGTTGAAGCGTCTGTACAGGAACAGAAAGTGCCTGATCTTTTTGATGGATTTATTGCTTCACTTTTACCTGAGAATTTTTATCAAGTTGAATCACTAAAAAATCCAGCGGTTCAACCAATCTCTCACTTACAATATCAAACGATTAAGAGAGTAATTGAGGCTGTAAAAGGTTCGAGTTACGCACAGCGCGATGTTGTGAAAAGAAACATCGATGCTTTCAATACCGCTGAAGCGGAGTTAAAAGCGCATATTGCACAATTTAGGCAACGATTAACGGAGACTGGAAAAGCAATTCAAGCGTGTAAAACGGAAAATTACCCAGATGCCCTAAAACAATTAATGGAAGATAATCAGTATATCGTTGAGAACTTTTTAGGCGCTGATCCGACTGACAAAGAAGTCAATGTTACTCATTTCTTGCGCGAATTGATGAAGGGTGAATTAGAACTACATATAAGAAACGCTCAAGCTTTAGTTAAGAAAAAAGAGGCTTTCGAAAAAGCGTATGATGCTCAAATCCAAGCCGAAGCTGATAAAATTATCCAAGTAGTAGGAGCTGCGACACTTGAGAAAGAACTGGATGATCAAGCGATCAGCCAGCATTTTCTAAAAATCAATCTATTATGGGAAAAATGTGCGAAGGAAGGTCTAGTTGCGCCGACACAGGGATTTATTAGTAAGTTTGAAGTGATTCAGGACCTCATAGATCGAAGCCTTGTGCCTAGAAAACAAAGTTTACAAACTCTTCTACAAGGAAAACCCGAAAGCATTGATGAGCAATTCATTGAAAAGATGCAGCAGAAATTGGCAGCTGAAAAATCTCATTTAGAAAAGTTAGTGCTTGTTTGTAGTCAATTTCCTGAATCAATATGCAATTTAGAACGATTAGGTGTCTGTTTGCAGGAATATCGAGAAGCGATTTCTACATTCGAAACAGAAGTGATTGACCTCGAATTCAAACGAGTATTTACACAAAAAATCCTTGATCTCGAAAAACAAGATCGTGAAAGTTTAATTGCGCTCGATGATATTCAAAAACAAGCTCTTATTCACACTTTAGAGTCGATGAATCAAATTATTGTGCTTCGAAAAAATACTCATTCTCTTGAGGGGGATCCGCTAGTTGAGAGAGCAATGAAAATTCTTCGGACAATGAACGAGTTCCTGGATCATTATTATCAAGAGTGCTCAACAAAGGCATTGGATTGGCTGAGGTCGGTTCCTAAGAATATTGATGATATGCGCGCCATCGCTGTAAAATTTACCCAACGAGTCGATTACCTTGTCGATTTACACAAAAAAGTAAGTGATTTGGCTCAGACATTTGGTATTGGAATGTGGGAAAATAAACTTACGGCAAAAACCTTGGGCGATTACCTCGGTTTACAAACAGAACCTGAAATGTTGTATCAAGGTAATCTAAATCTCATTGCGCTTGAAAAGTGGGAAATGATCAATCAAATTTTTGCAGATTGCCAAAATTATACGTATACCGCTCGATTGTGGACAACGCCTACCGGTATTAATGAGTTGTTGAGTTTGAAAAAAAGATGGAACCAATTAGGTAATCAACAATTAACCAATCTGGATTATTATTTTGCTCGAGTGAAAAAAATAATCGGCGATCGATTAGAAGAGAATCAAAACAACGAAACTGAGAAACGAACAACTGAAACTCATAATTTTTATAGTGAGTGTCTTGGGAATATGGCTAAGTTACAGACAAAGCAAAAAAACCAATGGATTGCTGTGATAAAAGCTGCTTTGGATCTCAATAACTTTGCCCAAGCACAATCTGCTCTAGTTAAGCTGCGACCCGCTCAAGAAGAGTTGGTTTCATATTGGGTTAATCTAACCGCTGCAATCTTCCAAAAAGTATGTACGGTAGATATGGCAGATCAAGAGAGTGACAAGCATATTTTCGATGCGCTACGTGCAGCAAAACGCGAGCTACTTGAGCGGCCTTTGGTAGATCAAATTAAATTTTATGATGATTTGTTGGTGAAAGTTAATGCGCAACAAAGCTATGATGCTACTCGAATAAAACAAATTCTGATTTTAGCAAGAACATTTGAGGATGCACATGATCCAGACCGTGAAGATCATGCGTGGTTTGGTCGAGCAACGGGCGTTGATGAAATTGTTAATGAGATGCCTTCTCCTGTCAATTTCTTAAGTGAATTGTCTGCAAAAAGTAGTACTACAGGAACAGTTTGGCAATGGGTTGATCAACTTATTCAGCAGTTGGTAGGAATTGTCTCTAGCAGACTCGTTTTGACAAAAGAACAATCCTCTCGACATGAAGAAACGCAGAAATTTTATGTTGATACGAATAATGTTTGTGCGGCGTATTTCCCTAGTTCAACTAAAATATATGTAGAAACTCATTCTAAAAAGAAAAATTCAGCTTCTGAAAAGCATGATGTGGAATTAGATCGGGTTGAGGTTCGTCAGCAGGTTGTTCATTAATTTTGGTTTGATCCTGAACCAGGGTATGAGCTACTTGTTATTGTGCTTCACTGTCGATTGTTTGCGCAATTGCGAGGCAATGGTGCTCCACAACATGCGTAAGATAATGTAAGCCAAAGGCGCAACAATAATCACCATTAATACTACGGCAAGAAAGCAGAGCATGATTGAGTAGCAGGGTGTCATTGTTAGTAAAGACATAGTAGCCTCGGATTCTAAGTTTCCCATCTTGCAACTATCCGTCCAGCCTGGACAAAATCTGAACGTTTTGCCATTCCAGCACAGGTGGGGAATAGTCACCCTATCTATCAAGTATAGCCTATTTTTCGATGAAAAGTATGGAAGGGAACTGGGGGCAGGCCCCTAAGTTTATTCGGGTTGATTTACGCGTTCAAATCGTCTTTTTTGTGGCCTGCTGAAGCATACTCAACTTGTTGATGAGTTTGCATATGGGCCATCATGCGACTTACATGGGCACGAAATTGATTTCGATAAGCGTAAGGCACCGGGCTACCTATAGGCAGTTTGACGGTCAAAGGATCACGATGAATGCCATTCACGAGAAATTCGTAATGCAGATGCGGGCCTGTGGCTAATCCGCTCATGCCAACATAACCAATAACTTGCCCTTGCTGAATGCGTGAACCTACGCGAAGCCCTGTGCCAAAAGCTTTCATATGACCATACAAGGTGCTGTACTGTCGGCCGTGTTGAATAATCATTACATTGCCATAGCCACCTTTACGTCCTTTGAACACAACTAAGCCATTGGCTGTCGCTTTAATGGGTGTGCCACTGGCCGCGGCATAATCAACACCTTGATGGCGACGTAAAGTATGCAAAATCGGATGCCAGCGTCCAAGAGAAAAGGTAGAGCTTATACGCGCAAATTTAACCGGTGTACGAGTAAATTGCTTTTTCATGCTCATACCGTTCGGAGTGTAAAAGTCCACGTGTCCTTTTGGATCCACGAAACGAATGGCTCTGTATGTTCGCCCTTGATTAGTAAATTCAGCAGCGGCGATATGGCCGGTGCCCACTTTTTGGCCGTCCAGGTAACTTTCATCGTAAAGAATGCTGAAGCTGTCACCGGATCGAATATTTTTTGCAAAATCGATATCCCATTGAAAGATCTCTACCAGCTCTTTCAAAACGTGCCCGGCAATTTGCTGCCGTTTGCCCGAGGCTAAGAGAGAATTTTTAATGACTGCATGGGTGTAGGCTTGACGGTGATCGAGCTGTACACTCGTTAGGTTGGAATCAAAACCTTCTACTGCCCGTTTAATGGTCAATTGTGTTGTTAAATTGGGTCTATACATCAATTCATGAACCGCGTGTTGATCATCATAAACGACTTGGATTCGATCGCCCGCGCGAACGTGTGTCAAGATCTTATTGCGAGGATGGGCGGTGATCATGGAATGTAATTCGCCATGATCGATTTTGAGTCGATTGAAAAGGGTGGCAATGGTCTCGCCTTCGCGCAACGTGATGCTCATTTTATTCAGTGGTTTGTTTGATGTGCCTGTTGATTCAGCGCTATCCGGTTGAACGGTTGAAGCGACTTCGAGGGGTACGGGTGTCTCAGTGAGCACAAACTCGTTGTTGTCCACGCGACTAAAAACAACCATTAAAATGAGGAGTGTAAGCACAGAGCCTGCTAAGACGAGTAGCAAGCGAATATGTTGTTGCCACAACGTCCTCATCAAGGCTGAAGAGCTGATTTGTTGCTGTTGACTATTCATAGGTTCCCTTCACAAAAACGTTGTCATCCGCAAAACCAGTGGTATAACATAACCTGATATGGCGTTGAGGTCAATAAAAAATGATCTGGGCCTGTAAGGGTGAAGATCGCGACTTTTCTCCCTTCCAAGGCTGTCCCTAGATATCTCGTCATATAATATTCAGTAGCAACCGCTGGGGAAGTAGTAGACTTACCCACAATCTTCCAGTCTGGAAGATTGCTTTCCTGAAGAGGGTGGTAGATGGGTGAGTTATGAGGGTTATTCTAAAGAGGGTGTCAAAGTGACAAACAATGAAATGATGCAAGAAATCAAACGCGGTACTATCGAAGTCATTGTGGAAACAGAATTGCAGGCGAAGCTTGAAGAGGGACGTCCTCTCCGTATCAAGCTGGGTCTTGACCCTACCGCCCCTGATTTGCATTTGGGCCACACAGTAGTGATTAACAAAATGCGTCAATTTCAGCAATGGGGACACGAGATTCTTTTTTTGATCGGAGATTTCACCGCGATGATCGGAGATCCCAGTGGCAAAAATGCAACCCGTCCACCGCTCACTCGCGAAGAAGTAATCAAAAATGCAGAGACCTACGAAAAACAAATTTTTAAAATTCTTGATCCACAAAAAACACAAGTGATGTTTAATTCTCAATGGATGAAAGATAAACCTGCTGCATTTATGATTGAACTTGCCTCAAAATATACTGTGGCTCGTATGTTGGAGCGCGATGATTTTCACAAACGTTATACTGCAGAACAACCTATTGCCGTTCACGAATTTTTATATCCATTATTACAAGGCTACGATTCTGTTGAAATGAAAGCCGATATCGAATTAGGCGGATCAGATCAAAAATTTAATTTATTGGTCGGTCGTGAACTACAAAAAGCGTACGGACAAAAACCGCAATGCATTATCACTACGCCGTTGCTCGAAGGAACTGATGGCGTGCAGAAAATGTCGAAATCTCTTGGAAATTATATTGGTATCGATGATAAGGCCGATGATATGTTCGGAAAAATTATGTCCATCAACGATGAAATTATGTGGAAATATTTTGAGTTGTTAAGTTTCCGTGATTTGAGCGGAATTAATCGATGGCGAGAAGAAACAAAAAATGGCCTCAATCCGCGTGATATTAAAATTAAATTAGCTGAAGAAATTGTTGAACGTTTTCACGATAAAAATTCGGCCAACCAAGCACATGAAAATTTTACTGCGCGATTTTCTCGTCATGAAATTCCGGAAGATTTGGAAGTGAAAACAGTAAAGGCAAAAGATAATTCAGGTATTTCAATTGTTCACTTGCTCAAAGAAGCCGGATTAGTATCCGGTACGTCAGAAGCTAATCGACTCATTGATCAGGGTGGTGTCAAAATTAACGGAGAAAAAGTTTCGGATAGTTCTCGAATAATTTCTATCGGTGAAACGAATTTATATCAAGTTGGGAAAAGGCGCTTCGCTAAGATTGAAGTGAAAAAATAAATGGCTTCATCACCTGAATGTTCTGATAGTTAGAGACCTCCAGAAGATCCTTAGAGCTGCGAATACCTACAGAAAGTACTCCCTAGGCAATAGAGTATCTCGTGTTTGGATCGTTCGTTGCCTTTCCATGTCGTTTTATGACTCGATGGCCTAGCATTATCTGTAGTCGATTTCTTGCCGTTCTATCACTGACCCCCCAAAATTCTGCGATATCTTTTGCGCTTAACTGTTTCCCATCGGCCAGTAATTTGAGTAGTTGGCTTTCCCAGGTTTTTAGAGTGTTTGGTATGCTCTTGGTTTCAAAGAGAACAACCCTAAAGTGATTATTCATTTCTTCAATAACGGGTTGGCATTCGGGATAGTCCTGATAAGCTTCTAAGATTCTCTGCAATCCCGTACCCAATTGCTCAATGATTTTAACTTCTCTAAAGATTCTTCCTATTAAGCGATTCCGCATACGTGACACGCCCAATAATGCATTCTCCATAGATTGTCCAAAAGCTAAGCCCCCAGGATTAGTAATTTCAATTCTGTTTGAAAAAACAGCTATTTGTATTGATCCACCTTTCATGGCGTAATCAGCATGAACAATCGCATTTACAACCGCTTCACGTATAGCCTCGAGGGGAAATTGATGGACATCAATTCTTCGGGCTCCACCGGTAAACTTGGCACTTAAATTTGTATGCCTATGGATGAAAGCGATTGCTTCATCAACAGCATCAGTTAGTGGAGATGCAATGTCTTTTTGATCAACGATATCGCTACGCCCTATGCCTGCGAAGCAAACGCAGCGTAATAGAGAATCTGGTAACCATTTCAACCTATCATAACCAAACAGTAATATCCCGCCATAAGTGGCATACATTTTCTCAGCATGTGGTGCGATAATGCCTAGTGATTGGTAATGTTTTTTGTCCAGTTTTTTATATGATTTCTTTAGTACATTTCTTATTTGAGTGGTATTCAACTCTTCGAGTTTTGCAGTCACGCAGGCCATTTCGTCAAAGCTGATATTTTTTGCGAGACGTTGTAAATAAGATATTGTTTCTGAGTCAGCTAATCGATTAGTTGAGCCTAGCCTAATAAACACTCCTTTATGAAGCCCTGAGTTTTTAAGATAATATGGCCCTGTAAGGTAGGGTACATTAATCATAATGAGCTCTTTATTGTTATAACTGACAATATCAATGTCTGGAATCATCATCGGCTTAATAGATTCGGTGATAAGGCTTGCAAGCCTTTCTTCTTCTTGGAGTATGTTGTTGATGCCAACAACACTGTGATCTTTATCTTTAACCCCAATAATTATTTTACCCCCGGCAGTATTTGCAAAAGCAATCACTGTTTTGATAATTCGATCGGCTGATGTGGCATTTTCCTTGAACTCAAGAACTTTACTTTCTGGCTGGGACAGTAGATCTGTGAGCATTCGATTCTCTCCAATTGGCTCGTGTAAAGGTTGGAATATATCATCTTGAGGTTGGAAAGTAAAATCTTCCAACCTCTTAAGTTGGAAGGTTCTGGCTTCCTACCTTGTAGGTTGGAAGTTATCTGTGGGTGCTCAATTTACCATGAAAACATTCAAAAGCAAATCAAGCTACCGATAAGTGGCAGTATGGGCTACTAAATAGCCTAAAGATTCTTGCTTGACAAAGTGTATCCTATGGGATACAATTGTAGTGTGAAGATTATAACAACAAAGGAAGTAGAATGTTATGTCACTGAATCCGGTGAAATGCCTTTTATTGCCAGTGGTGATAAATCTAGCCAGAAGAAGGATATTAAGCGAGCTATTGCGTACTGGAAAGATTATTTGACGAGGTGAATTATGGTAAAGAGTAAAAGTTATCAAGATTATTTGATTGAATCTCTAAAAGATCCAATTGATGCAGCAGGCTATTTGAATGCAGCATTAGAAGGTGGTGATATCCAAGTGTTTCTTTTAGCCTTACAGAATGTAATTAAGGCGCGCGGCGGAGTAACTGAGGTTGCAAAAAAAGCAAAGAAAAGCCGTACAAGTTTGTATAAATCACTTAGTGAGACGGGTAATCCATACTTGAAAAATACAAATGATATTTTGTTGGTACTCGGTATGCATTTAACGGTAATGGCAAATAAAAAACTAACTCGTCGAGTTGCGTAAATTTTGTTGGAAAGAACATAGAGCGCATACGCAATGACAGGACTAAATCGATATTTGTTACCGATTTATCCGAAGATCTGATATTCAGTCTATCTTAGAAAAAAAGAATATGTCCTATATTGTTTGGCTAACTTTAGTTCTCTATGCAGGCTTGTATTCTCAGCGAGATTTCTTTAGATGTATAAGTTTACCAACCCTATGATTATCTGGAAGCGAAAAAAATAAAGCGCTATAGTCAATGCTCTGCCCAAACCATCTTCGAGTAATTATTTTTAATGCTAATTTCTTATTGTCTGGAGAAGAGACAGCATTTACTATTTTTGAATTTTTCGGATATTGAAGTCCTGTAATGCATTGCATGATAGAATCCCATAATTCAGGATTATCAGTTAGATTATTAACTCCGTCTAGAAGGTCACATAATATCTCAGACATCCCTCTATGGTTAATGAACCTGAAGTGCATAGTTAATCCTGTCAATTTGCAAATTCTCAAATCATCAATATGATAGTGAAGCCCACTCCAAAAACAAACTTTTGTTTCTTCTAACGTGCAAAATTTACCACTAGATGATCGAATGGCTTCTTGTTCTAATATGTGTGCTCCACATAAGCTGCTTAGTACAAAAAACTTTTTTAATGCAAGTCTGCCGGATACTGCCGACTTCTCAAGTTCAGAAGGTAATACGTTCTTCCCAGAAACTGAACACGTTTCAAGTAATCCGGGCATGACTACCTTGCCTGATAATTCAGATTTTTCACCCTCTGTCGCATGCAATGGTTGATTTGTTATAGCGCAGATAATAAATTCAGACTTATGACCATTTTTACCAGACACAGCCGATGACATTTGCTCGTCAACACGATAATTCTTTCCAGAGAATTGACTTATTGCAAGCTCATTGAGTAGAGCCTCTGTCAAAGTGAAAGCACATTTTCCGAAATATTCTGGTTCTGCATGCTTGCCGCACAAGGCTGAAGTTCTTATATTTTCAGTTGCGACATATTTACCTGTAATGTCCGATTTTACTGCTTCATCTATAATTATTTTTCTTCCTGAAACTGCGCATGTTACAAAATATTCTGGAAGAGCATATCTATTACATACCTCTGATCTAAACAATAAGTCTTTAACTACTTGTTTCCCGGTTATCACACACTTCTCCAAGCAATCAACTGGGACGGCTTTCGCGCTGACTTCACAAATTTTAAACACCGGCTGTTCTGTTATTTCATAATCAGGTGAAAACAATGTGATATAGCTTAGATAACTCTCATTCTTACCTAGTGAATAACGTACAGCTATTTTTATTTGTCGTTTCAATATTCCTTGGAGACCAACAAGCTCAATATTTATTCTTGTCGTTAAATCATCTATAAGTTTTACTTTTTTGTTTTTATTGTCACCGGAAAATTTGAGCTCTTCTTCAAGTCGTTCGGAATAGAACCTACAAAACTCAGAAATAGAATCATCCGACATAGCTTTAGATATTAAATGGTTTTTTGAAATTCTAATTTCATTGGGATTAGATATAGTTTGATTAATAGGTTTAATATCATCTAACTCATAAGTGTCCTCTGAGTCGGATGCCTTGCAATCAACCGAGACCAATTTTTCATAGCTGTCATATGCAACAGTAACTCGGATTCTTAACAGCGCCTCACCAATATATCTTCTTTTCAAATCTACTATTGATAGAGCCTTATATTTTCCGCCAAATTTATTTACCCAATCTTGACACGCCTCTTCAGTTCGCTGTTTAAGTGCTATATCTGAATCATGAATTAAATACAGTCCTTTCTCTGTTACTTTACTCACTAATCCCTCGAATTTAATCGTTTCAGACGAATATTCATTTAGCAAATAATTATTGATGTCTTTTAAATCTTTATTTTCAAATCTTAATAGCGCTTCCTTAATAAATATCGATAAATTCATTGAATGCGTAGATTGCTCTAATCGTGGAAATCGAGGGCCTTGATAAGTAAAGTCAATGGGGTCGCTCAATATTTTGTTGATATATTCTTCGTTTTTCGCTAGACGTTCCTTGGCATCAATTATATTCTTTTCTTCCATGGCTACTGCTTTCTCTACATTTCTTCCTTCTAAAGATGCTAGAACAAGCTCTTTAATTTTTTGCTCAATTGTGCTATGATCATTTCCGTTATTTATACCAAGTGGTTGTAAAAGTGATTCAATGTCTCCAATTGCAGTACAGGCCATTTGTATTTTTTCCATTAGTCGACCAACAATTATTTCCTCAAAGGTATCTTTAAGAATGATATT
Organism: Gammaproteobacteria bacterium; assembly: GCA_019748175.1. Taxonomy (NCBI): domain Bacteria; kingdom Pseudomonadati; phylum Pseudomonadota; class Gammaproteobacteria; species Gammaproteobacteria bacterium. Next base: position 11,877 of record JAIEPX010000004.1, on the reverse strand, counting down.
CATGACTGTGACTTTGGAGTGTTTTGATGATAACCTCTGCAAGCGTCCAATTCGTTGCTCAACTATCATCGGATTCCATGGCAAATCATAGTTAACTAGAACGTTAGCCACTTGCAAATTCAATCCTTCTGAGCCGGCCTCTGTTGATATTATGATATGCATAGTTACATTTGAATTGTTAAATTCTTTTATTACTGATTGGTTTCTTTCGGCAGAATCACCATTGATAATGCCACATATATGACCATTAGATAAAAGATGTTCGTGAATTATAGCTTGTGTTTCTCGTCGGCAAGTAAAAATAACAACTCGCCATTCCTGGGGCGTCTCTATCATTAGTTCGTTTATTAGTGAATCAAGTCCTTGCAATTTTGCTGACAAATTAATTTCAGCAACTATAGACCTTATTTCAATTGCAAACTCATTCTCAACACTTCCCTTTTCTGCCATATTTTCTAATTCTTTTGCAAGTGCGTGGGGACTGCTTACGTATGCCTGTAATAATGAATATTGAAAAAAGCTATTTAATTTTGTTATTTTGTGTATTAAATGATCGAATAATGCTATTTCATTCGGGAATCTGTCAACCTTAATTAGTTTTACGATTCGTTCAGGAAAAAATAAATTCACTTGATTTTTTCTTGTTCTTGACATATATCCATATACCAGTGAGCGGAATTCTTCCAGTTTGTCAGGTTTTAACTTTCTAGCCTTATTTGGATCATCTAAAATATAATCAAGAGAAAATCTATCTTCGCTACCAAATGGATTTTCTATGCCACGAGCAGAGGTTAATAATTCTATCAAAGAATAAATATCCCATAAGCGATTTTGAATCGGGGTAGCTGTTAGCATAAGGACATATTTAAAGACGCGATTCTCAAGAGCTTGATGAAATACTCGTGCTACTAAGGGAGATTCAGGGACGCCATAAAGATTACGTAGCTTATGGGCTTCATCAAGTACTAACATCTCGAATCCAATTTTTTCGAGATCTGTAAAATGTATCCTTGATGAGTTATATGTCGTTAAAATAACTTGCAATCCATTTTCTTTATTTATTTTTGAAATTTTCGAACCTATCACTATTTGAGCAGGAATACCAAATTTACATTTTAATTCTTCCTTCCATTGATGTAAAAGTATTTTAGGGGCAACGATTAGTATTTTTGAAATTCGCTTTCGTGAAATTAGTTCACTTATTATTAATCCAGCCGAAATTGTTTTCCCCAGGCCAACATCATCAGCAATTAGCGTTACTGGAAGACGTCTACAAAAATTGATGAGGTTGTTAATTTGATGTTCATAGGGATCAAAATTTCCGATCCAATGCGGAGTTGATTTGATATCATTGCTGTCTTTTATTATAATCGGCTCTGCAAGGTTCCATTCAAGTGCGGCAACATACAAATTATAATCTGAACGGCTATCGGCACGTTGAAGAGTTTTAGTTAAAAATGTAGTAGATGATTCCATATATATGACTTCCGATTAAACCATCTAGTACAATTATAGCGTATTTCCCGGAGGCTTGCCGGTGGGCTGTTCCGTGGAATAAACTAGGTTAGCAAAGTCTAATGTATTAGTAGTAGAACGACTAAAATTTGGTCCTTTAGCTTAATTACAAGTATAGTATTGTCGTCGTATCTTGGGTTGTTAGCACTTTTAGAAAATAGCCACCTTTGATAATTTAATTTCTCGTTAATAATGCTGTTTTTTAATGGTTAAGCACTTTGTTGAGTAGTTGAAATTAAAAGAATAAAGGCTAAACAGTTAACAAAAAAATTAGATGTAATTATTATCATTATTAGGAATGATTTCTAATATTAGATAGCATTTTCGATGTAATTATTAGCTAAAAAGCTTTACGATTTTCTATAAGTACTAACAACTCAAGACGCGACGCCATTTTCATAAAGGGGGTCCAGAGTCTGTTCTCATTTCTTTATCGTCATATTCACGATGAGTCTGCAGACGAGGGCTGGCAGGACTAAAAAATGTTGAGCCTACCTTATGAGTTGAGATGCAAAAGCTTTCTTGGTCTTCATCTTGATGATGATGCACTGTGGCAATTGGCAATTGATAATTGAGCACATTGAAGTCCTCATGACCGCTGCGAGTCAGGATTTCTTTTGATAATGATAAGATCATAGAAGTTATCCCTAACCAATCGTCTACTAGTTTCTTAGATGTGGCATCATCCGCTTTGTTATCACTTCTGCCAAAACTCAGAGTAGCTACGGGCCAAGCGCGCACTTTTTTGAAGGCAAAGGAAGGGTTACAAGCAAGTGTGGATCTTAAATCATCTTGATTGTGTGAAAAATTCATCGTTCCCATGATCAGCATTCGCAAAGCGTTCACGCCAGTCTCTTCTGGAGAGTGTATATCTAGGCTTGCGGCTTTATCAGTAACCAAGAGTTGAAGTTCGGGCATTAAATAGAGATTTTTATCTTGAAAGGCAGTGATTTGTCTAACAACGCCATAATGAGGCGTTATTGTATTCACAATATTGGGAGCTGTGAGATAGTTGGTGGTGTTTGAGCGGTTATCGGAAAAACCTTTTGCTTTGATGGTTTTTTTTGCACCAGGAGCATCAAAACAAATAACTTTATTATGTCTTTGCTTTTCATGATGACACTGTGCGCCAGTAATTTGCGCGAGAAATCCACCTAAAGAAAAACCAGTATGAGTTAATTCATATTCATGGCTATCGGCAAATTCGCAGGCAATTTTCGAGAAGAAAAGTGCAGGATCGACAATTTTTGGAATTTTATTTGCGCCGATACTGAAGCCGTCAGCAAGATTTTCCGGAGAAGTCAGCTGTAATCCTCGGTGGACTAATATGACTTTTTTCAGCGCATCACAAACTAAGATAAGACCCCGATAATTTTCTTCAAGACCGATTGCAGGCAGATCGTTTTGGGCCCAGTGAGAAGCATGATGTAGCTTCCATGTGTGGCCGGTGAGGTCTTTTAAATCAAATTCTTCATTGGGATTTGGGGTGTCTGGTAATCCGCGAGTCACTAATTGGATCGCTTGTAATAAAAGCCATTCACTTATTGGTGTTGCATGTGTGGTTTCTGGGGTGTTGGTAGTCTTATCTGTTTTAGCTAGCATTTTTTTTGATTCCTGTTGGGCTTGAATGGGCTAATCATATCAAATTCCAGGAATATTGTCGATGAACGGGACTTCTGTGTCGCGACGCCATTTCCGAACAAGACCTTGACAATTTAGTTGCATCATGCAACTATATGCCTATGAGTGATTTAATACAACATATTTTGAAGGTTAGAGAGTCATCGCGGCGAATCGTGCGAGAACTTGGATTGCTCGGAAACGAATCGCCTTATGACCTGCCATTATCGTTTCGGCACGTTTTGATCGAACTCGATTTGAGGGTGCAGCTCACCCAATTGGAGCTGACGGAACTTTTAATTCTGGATAAATCGACGGTAAGTAGAATGGTTAAGAAGCTGATAAATTACAAACTTGTCGCTGCGACGATTGATAAATTAGATAAGCGATACAAATTGCTTACTTTAACGGCTGCGGGTAAGAAGGTAGTCAATGGTATTCACCAGTCAGCTATTGTGAATGTCCGAAGAGCTTTAAAAACAGTATCAATTCATGATCGAGAACAAATAGAAAGAGGACTTCGATTGTATGCCATGGCACTTGAAAATGCGCGTTTAGGAGTAGCAACTCATGAATGAATTCACTGTCCGCCAATATGATGCTCAATACAATAAGGGATGTATCGATCTGATCCTGGGTATTCAAATCGAAGAATTCGGCATACCCATTACGTTGGCGGATCAACCTGATTTGGAAACGATAGAAGATTTCTATCAACGTGATAACGGAAATTTTTGGATTGCATTGAAGGGCGAGGAAGTCATCGGCACTATTGCGCTAGTTGATATAAGCAATAGGCAAGTCGCGTTGCGAAAAATGTTCGTCGCTAAACCATTCAGAGGCAAGGATGTGGGTGTTGCGCATGCGCTATTAGATGCCGCCATTACTTGGTGCCGCCAGAAGCAACTGCGTAACATTTTTCTTGGCACAACAGCGTCTTATCTTGCTGCTCATCGTTTCTATGAAAATAACAAGTTCATACAGATTGATAAGTCACAACTGCCAAAAGAATTTCCAGCGATGAGCGTAGATTCTAAATTTTATCGGAGAGCGCTATGATCAAGAAAGTTAATTTGAGCGAAAAATTTACTTTGGTCAATGAATATTGGTCGCCAAAAATCGTTGGTGAATTAAATGACTCCCAAATTAAAGTCGCTAAATTTAAAGGTGAATTCACATGGCACCATCACGAAAATGAAGATGAACTTTTTCTCGTTGTGAAGGGAAAGCTTTTAATGAAACTTCGCGATCAAGATATTGAAGTTAATGAGGGCGAATTTGTTATTGTCCCAAAAGGTATCGAGCACATGCCCGTAGCCGATGATGATGCGCATATTGTATTAATAGAGCCTAAAACAACATTGAATACTGGCAATGTCACAAATGATCGCACAAAAAGTAATCTTGAGTCGATTTAGAAAGCAATTAACTTACGGCTTCCACCAGTCTTGTGGAAATACGCCCATATGATGCCCCGTCCAATCGGGAAAAATACCTTTATAGGCTACTCCCGAAGATCCGGTTTTTAACACAATACTTTCTGCTGGGATAATCGTGTAATTATCGGTTTCGGCAGATCCGGAGAGTAATCCTTGTTTGCTCCAAAAATCCAAACCATCGAGCAAAAGAAATCCATTATTCGTTGCATTAACCGCAATAGCGACACTATTAAACTTATGAACTGTTTCATAGTCCGCTGAGTTTTGCAGTTTTATCTTATAAGGGTAATCGACTATGGAAAAACTGCCATTTGAATCCAGGCCCGATAATTGCCAATATCCTGGGTACCCATCATATTCTTGCGTTGCGCGCACCATAACTTCAACTCCGGAAGCTGGATTTTGCAGCGCGATACCATAACCTTGGTTACCCATCTGTTTTTTAATCTTAACGATGGCACTATCACCCTCTTTAAAAATAGCTTGCTTACCGCGTGGTTTAAATAGCGAGGTGGGCAATCTAAAGTGGAAAGAGCGATCAAAATGCAATGTTGTTTCGCCAAAAGAATTTGTGATCCTTTGGAGGCGTTGAGTGGCGGGAGACCATTGATCAATTGAGCCTTGTTCTACAAAAGGATACGCGTAGTTACTTGTTCGCTCATTGTAAATCAGCCAGGTAATGCCATGAGTCGATTCATAAGCTCTGAAACGGAGGGAATCACCCGCTTTCCAATCTTCTAGATTGATGCCTGGATCTGGAAGCAACAAGCCGTGTGAGCCTGTTCGCAGCCAAGTGACCTTCTCATTGGTATGAGGCCATGTAAAGCCAATATCTTCGATACGTGATCCTTCCCAGGTTAAAGGAGATTTAATGTACTCCATCAATATAAGAAATGAATTGCCTCGGCTCCTATTAATAACAACCGGTGATCGCTTTTCTATCCAGCCGGCCCCAGGCGGGTTGTTGTGTGTTACCCACTCCAAAGCAGTCAGTACCACTGTCTCAACCTCATCGCCCACTTGCCAATTTTCAGCCGAAGTTTCTGCAGGACCTACAGCACTGGGGTCTTTTAGCTTTCCTGGATCTCCCGGTCTAGCTTTGAGAGTGGCTCCATTCGAGAGGACGTATACGTGCATAGGCCCAAAGCCAAAGTTAATATTGGGGTAGCTGTGTGTGATCTGGAATGCAAAGCTCGTGCTAGATGCCGCTATAATAATAATGACAAAAAGGGACTTCAAAAGTGTTCTCATAACCAGCCTCGCTTTAATTATAATGAAAAAATTGATTTTATTAATTCTAATTAGCAATGTTAACAAAATTTGTATATTTCGTCAATGTGGAGAAGGAATGTTGGCGTCACGTTTTGTCAGTGATTTATTAGGCTCATGATAGAGAGGGTCATACTAAGCTGAGTGCCTGAGAGCAAATAGCCAACCGTGTAGAGTGACAACCTAATCTTGACAGCCAAGTAAACATCTATATTATTTTCTCCGATAACACAGGGATGCTATCAGTGATAGCCATGAGGACTAATACGGGAGCGTAAAATGGAAGAGCGTTTAGAAGGTGAGGAGAGATTTCAATTACCTGCTACTGAGGTATTATTTGTGCTTATCAGTGAAGCTAAGAATAAGCACGGAGAAGATTTAAAGTCTTATACAAAAAAAATAACTCAAATGATCCAAGATGATGATGCAGACATTAATGCAGTCAAGGATATTGTAAACGGACTTACTACTACAGCATTAGAAATAGCCAAAGATAATACAGAGCTATTTACTTTTCTTCACGAAAAATGCGGAGCCGTGCGCTGTCAGCAACCAAGCATGATTCCACCGACACTGCTTGAAATTTTAACAGATCTAGATCTTAGTGATGCAGCCATGTTAACGGATGTAGATTTCCAGGCTGTTAAACGGCATTGCTCCTTTTTAAAGAGACTTAATCTGTCGGGTTGTTCTTTAATTACCCATAGAGCTTTTCATAGTTTTCCTGATCCACCGCGTATTCCAGTCACAGAAATTATCTTAAGAATGGAAGATTTGGAGCGATACGGCTATTTATATGAAATAACTTTCGAAGATATTAATTGGGTGCGGGAGAGAAGATATGAACTTAGGCCTGACAGATCACTGAAAAGTTTAGTAGCACAGGCTGTGTTGAATACTCCTAATTTTTCTCGTGTCAACGTTACCTGCTCAAATATAGTATTAAATACACACACTCTTGCTAATGGTGGGTATAGAGGTATCTCAAAATTAAAAAGACATTTGAAAAAAACTCGGTTGGATGATAACACAGAAGTTCTAGATGAGGGGCCAAATTTATCGAGCTCGATGGCTAATTTGAATGTATCTTCATCTAGTTCAGAGACTGAAGATGATCTAATAGAAACGAAAGAGATAACAGAATTTCTACATCGACATCCCAATGTTCAAGTTGCGATTATTGATGGTAAGGGATTTGAGGACGCGCAGATCGATATGGTCAAGGCGTCTTGTGAGTTAATCAGGCAGCTAAAAAATTCAAAAACAATAAAAGAAATAGCGATAAGCAATTTGCCACTAACTGAAGAGATGTTGGAGTTGCTCAATGATCTGGTACAGTCTAGTGTTTCTATCCAGATGCTGCGCATGAAATTGGGTATGCCTGAAGATGAAGATACTAAATTGGCTATTCGGTATCTGACGCGTATGGTAAAAGGTAAACGAGTCATTTCAATAATATTAGAGAATGCAGAAGAAGGATTGAGTTACCGATCGGATTCAGGAGCTTTTAAAGAAAAAATTGAGAGTATGCTAAACGCTGATGATAAAACATTACGTGTTTATGAGTTCTGTGACTTCGGTTATCAGTTGTGCAGAAATACGAAAGCGCCTGAGGATCTAGTGAGAAAATACGGTGTCGACGCAGATGACCTCGTTAGTCAGTCTGACAAGGCTTTAGAAGATCTAGATAAAAAAAGAGAACAACTTGAACAAAATCCGTTGGCAATAAAATTATCAAAGCTAATTGATGAAAAGCGACTGGGAATTTCTACTTATCAAACAAGTATCATTCGAACACTTAGCATGTTCCCTAATTATACACAATATACTTGGGATGATGATGCAGTCGTTCTAGACGCGCTTGATAAAAAGAAGAATGATTATTGGAAGGAATATCAGCGTTGTAAGCTATTTTTAGCCGAAAAACCTATTGGAGTATCTCAGGAAGATGAAGTCATCGTCAGAGAGCGGGTTCCAGCGATAGAGCAGACCTATTTCGAGGTGCTGGAAAGTATGCAGCGCTTCGATGTGATTTGTCGACATAGAAATTTAAAATTATTTTATCATTATCTCAGAACTGATCTAATGATTTTATTGCAGATCTGCGGGTTAGTAGTATTGGATTCGAAAAATAAAGACTTACTCAAGACATACCCAGAATTTTCCTTTTTAGATAGCTGCGATGTATTTATTGATTTCGTTCGGGGTAACGATACATCGATAGATCTTAATTTGGTTTTGGATTCAAGATTATGTAGAAGAGCAAGCAGTATTTTCGAATTAGTGGCGAGAGGAGTGGCGTTTGATAATGAGACTATTAGAGCTGTGCTTTCAAGAGATGAGCTTGGCGTGCGTCAATTTGCGTATGAAACTGTAACGGAGCTGCTGAATCTTATCATTACCAAAAAAGCGCTGCCATTTCGAACAGTTGAGCAAACAGCGCATACCTTAGTGGCTTTAAAAATATTAGGCATTGAACAGGCATTAAAAGAATATGATGCTCTGAAAAAGAAAGATAAAGGTAAAGAAGAGGGAGATGATTCTGCTGTAAAACTTGCATTTCTAGTTAAAAAGATCCAAGAATTAGATCAGAAAGCAAATACCATAATCACTACAACCGATGAGATTAATAAAACAACAAAAGAAAGTAGAGCGCAGATTAGTCAAGTATTGAGCAACACAGTGGATATTCTCCGTTATGAACAGCAGGTTCAAGAGCAATTAAAAATTCTACCACGAATGGCTGAGGTATTTGAATCCTTTCAAAGAATTGTTCTCGAAAAATTCGCTGAACAAGCTGAGATTGCTGGAGAAATTAGAGCGTTGCAAATAGAGCAACGTGAAGCTTTTGACGAATATCGTGTTCAGTTTGATGATTTCTCAAAAACATCCTTGCAACTCACAGCAGAAATTAAAGCCAGTATTGAAACTGTTATTACGACTTTAGCAGATGCCCCTCAACAAGCTGATTATTACTTCAAAGGAACCAGTCAAGTTGTCTCTTTCTGCAAAGAAATGTATATCTTTGGTGCCGAACAAATCGAAAGCCATGCCAATGTCGCCAAGGGTAATGAAGTGCCGGGTGAAAATGTGCTGACTGCTACACTAAAATTCGCGGGTAATATGGCAGATAATATTCCTTTGCCCGCTGTTCCTTTTGTTGTCAAAGCCTTATGTCAAATTGCAACCGGAATCTATAATTCGCATCGCAGAGGTGTTTCTACTAATATTAATAATATTCACATGGATGAATTATTATTTAATTTAGTTAGAGCGACCGCAGAATGTTATATTGATACTATCGAGGAGTTAGCAGATTACGATAGTATCAAAGCATTGGCACGTACCGCATTTATTCTAATTATCAAATACATGACCAATAAAGACGTATTAAAAGAACTGCAAAGTATTTATGATGCAAATAAAAACACGGAAGATAATGATGTTGTGCCACGAGTGAATATTTTATTGAGAGGGCTAATCATAGAATCCAGATTATCAGGTCTCTATGGTACAAAAATCAATTTTAAAAACCTGGCTGTGGCACGTAAGGATAAAGCGAGCAAATGGTTCAAGGATAGAATATTAGACATTTTTGGCGCTGTTAGTGGTAAGGATTTAGCTGATAAAGCCACTGAATCGTTAAAAGATACTGGCATTAAGTTTGATTCGGAGAATTTGGGTGTTGTTGCTTCAGCGAGTATTAAGGCTTTAACGGTAGCCACCACTGCTTGTGTCTTAAAATTACCCACAGCCGAGGATGCTCTGCAAAGACCCAGAACAATAATTGTTTTGGAAAAAGAAAGCTTTCTTAGATCATTCACGAAACCAGAGCGTGGCGGTTTAAAAAAGACTTATTTAAAATATCTTGATTTTTATCATCCCTGTTTTGTCAATCAATCGGTGGGTGAAATGTTGGTGCGAGTAATTCCGGATACAAGCCTTCAAAGAAAAGAACCGCTCGATGATGTGGCTAGGCACGCGGGTCACATTGCGGCTTTCACGAAAGAACTGCAGGCAGATGCATCTCAAGAATTAAGGACAGATTTAAAAGCCAAGTTTTTGGAATTAATAATTCAATCCCAGGATACCGTTCTTATTGGTGATAATTTCAGACTGGAATATGAGCAGTCTATCTGTCATTCAGCAGTCAGCAGTCTTAAATGCTTGCGACCACAAATAATGGTTACTGCTGTTAAAGGTTGTATTGTATTTATTGATGTAAGAAATGAAGCGCTAAAAACCCTTGCTTTACGGTTTGTAAAACGCTTATCCGACGCATCGGTGTCTAATCATGAGCGAACTGAGCGAGACGCCGTTTCTGTAAGAGCGCTTAAATCGCGAGGCCATCTGAGTGAATTGCAAAGGCTGAAACCACTTGCAGGAGTGAAAATAACACATGCATTGGTCGAACAAGCTAAAGAGGAGCAACATGGATCAGGATTAGATAAGATGAATTTGTGAGTCAAACGAATATGGCGTCGTACGACGCCATTTCCTCACTCTATGATATAAAAAGCCAGTTTATGCTCTTCATTTTTGACTTTTCCATCATCTTGTAATGTAGGCCAGCTCATCGTAATTTCGACGTTCATGTTTTTAATTTTTCTACCAAGTTCTTTCCAAGGTTCTAGAGGAATATAAGGATTGGGTTTTAGCGGATGATTTTTCGTTTCGACAATTTCGTCGTAACAAATTTGTGAGTAGCCCATGCTCTTAGCTAGTTCTAAGGTTTTATCAAACATTTTCTTAGCGACACTTGAGTTTTTTCTTTCATCTTTTGACATCATAAATGTTGTTACGTAAAGAATTTTTTCTGTATTAAAGCCATTTTTTTTAATTTTCGCTAAGGCTTCATCTGGAGAATATTTATGATCTTTGAAATAGACGGAATCTAGAGGATTTGCTTGCAGGGACCCAATTAATTTCCCGTCTTTTTTTGCTAATAAAACAAAAGCCTTAGGGTCCTTTTCAAAAATGATATTATAATCAGTTTCTTTATGATTGATGTACAGGTAAGGATATTCTTGTATATTTTTATAAATAAAACTATCCAGAATCGGACGGATTGCTTTAACTTGGTTGTTTCTGTAAATTTCAATTGTCGGTGAAGCCAGACAATTTGCTGGCATAATTAAAAAAGCAGAAATAAGTAACAGACAAAATCGTTTGTAATAATTCATGATAAACATGTTCAACTTCCTTCCTAGATTGTTGAAGATAGAATCTAAACGCTAGGCTAGGTGTCCGTAAACAAATAGTCAAGCTCATAAGGAGTGAGGTTAGAGCTTATCAAGTGTTAGATAGAGCCCTCCGACTCCCTAATATGGAGTTCTACCTTATATAGCATGGATAAAAAACCGGCCGCATCACGGCTGAAAACCAGGTAGAATGGGGCTTCCGGAGGGTTTTTAGCCTTACAGAAAAAACTTTGAAAATAATTTGATTAAAGTGTTGACATCCTTCCCTTAGTCAGTAGAATAGCCGGTCTGCCTCGTAATAAAGGCAGCTGTTCTTTAACAATATAGAGTACATTCAGTAATTTGTGTGGGCACTTGTGTAGATGGTTTGCTTGGCAAATACATCGATACAAGATGACCGTTAAATTTCTTTTAATTTTTCGTCAGAAGTATCGAGCTAGAACCGCAGTCTTTTTAGACTGCAAATGATCAAAACTGAAGAGTTTGATCCTGGCTCAGATTGAACGCTGGCGGCATGCTTAACACATGCAAGTCGAACGGCAGCGCGAGGAAGCTTGCTTCCTTGGCGGCGAGTGGCGGACGGGTGAGTAATGCATAGGAATCTGCCTTAAAGTGGGGGATAACCCGGGGAAACCCGGGCTAATACCGCATAATCTCTACGGAGCAAAGCTGGGGACCTTCGGGCCTGGCGCTATAAGATGAGCCTATGTCGGATTAGCTAGTTGGTAGGGTAAAGGCCTACCAAGGCAACGATCCGTAGCTGGTCTGAGAGGATGGCCAGCCACACTGGGACTGAGACACGGCCCAGACTCCTACGGGAGGCAGCAGTGGGG